>DAIELO010000048.1 GCA_027341705.1 Caryophanales bacterium | reverse complement strand
TTGTCCTTCACCGTGGCAAACCCCTTGACGGCCAACTCATTGCCAGCCACAAACGCCAATCGCCAACCAGTCATATTGAACGCTTTGGAAAAAGAGAACATTTCGATGCCCACTTCTTTTGCCCCCGGCACTGATAAGAATGACAAAGGTGCAGTACCGTCAAACGTAAGCGCTGCATAAGCGGCATCGTGTACGACTAAAATTTCATAATGTTTAGCAAAATCGATGACTTCTTGGAAAAATTCTCGTGTCGCCGTGGCTCCAGTGGGGTTGTTGGGGTAATTCAGATATAGGAGTTTCGTACGTCTGGCAATCGCTTCAGGCACAGTTGCCAGATCCGGCAAAAAATGATTGGCCCGCGTCAGTGGCAAATGGTACACTTCGCCGCCTAACCAGTTGGTGTGTGTCCCCAACACCGGGTAGTTAGGGACCGGCATGATACTCACATCACCAGGATTGATAAACACGCTTGGCAACATGGCGAGTGCCGGTTTAGAACCAATCGCATGATTGATTTCCCGTTCAGGATCAATCCACGTCACACCGAATACCTGCTGCAAATACGTAGCAGCCGCTCGCTTGAACTCTGGAATCCCATTGTCCGCATAGTAACGATTTTCCCGCTTTCTTGCTTCTAGCGCAAGTACATCGACAATACCGTCATCTGCTCTGTCATCAGGTTCGCCAACACCCATGTCGATCAGTGGCACATCCGGATGAGCTAATTTGGCTGCCGCTTTGGCGCGCTTGATTTTTTCAAACTTATAAAGCACAGTATCTTTGCCAAACGCTTTCCCGCCAATGCGATCTGCGAATAGCCCTTGGATATAATTTTCCATGATGCAGCGACACCCTCTCTCGTTCCAGCGACAAAAAATTAGATTTTCTTATAACTTGTATAGATACCATAGTATAAAACAATTGCGCCTAGCGCCTGAAACAAATAAAACATCTCATAGATGCCCGTTGCATGGCCTACAGTCCCCCCAATAGAAAACAGGAGCGCACCGATCGCAATCCACAGGTTAAAGACCATTCGTGAGCGAACAAATGAGTAAATTGCGCCGACAAATACGGCCAGAGCGCCTATTCCGCTTAGCAGTGCAAAATAAATGCCGATTTGATTAGGCACGAATCCCTGCGCCTTTTCCCCTTCGGGCATGATCGCAATGTGAACGACAGGTGTCACCGCAAGCGTAACCAACATCGCGATGGCAATTAGTGACATGACTATCACATACACACGACCCATGCGCCTAGAAAACAGATACACAGTACCTGCACCCATGTACGCTACCAATGTTGCCGCAGCAAACAGGTAAAGACGATACTGCCAAATGTTCCAACCATGAATAAAATAGGAGATAAAATCTAATGTCGCTGCAAGAAAGCCTAGCCAAAAAGCAACCGCCCACCAAAAGGTGTACGTGCGATGGGATCGTCGGTAATCACGAAGCAAGAAAGTGCCGAGAATCAACATGAAAAGCACGACAATCCCTGAGGAGATGACACCAAACAATAATGCTTCCTTCCTTCTCACACATGCTCTCAGTTCATTTATAACTTTGTAAGCGCATAAGCGCAACCTTATCTGGCGTTAATTATGACGATTTTGTGATCCCCACAATATTTCGTGCCTCATCTGGCGTTGCCACCTCGCGCCCTAATTCGCTAGCTAATCTCACCACGCGACTGACTAGTTCCGCGCTAGATACGGCTAATCGCCCTTTTGCATAATAAATATTATCTTCAAGACCCACTCGGGCATGTCCTCCTAGCAAGATCGCAGCCGTCGTCATGGCAAGTTGGGCGCGTCCGATTCCCGCTGCCGTCCATGTGCTACCAATAGGGAGCATCGACACCATATGCAACAAACTAGACATTTCAGCAGGGATGCCACCCGGAACTCCCAAAACCAAATCAAAGTGCAGTGGTCCTTTCAATAATCCCTTATTCATCAGTCGCACTGCAGTGGCAATCATACCAGTATCAAATACCTCAATTTCCGGGCGCACACCGTGATGCGCCATCAGCTTTGCAAACTGCTCAATGTCCGCTGGTGCATTGTAAAAAACGCCATCGCCAAAATTGACGGTGCCTGTCGACAGGGTGGCCATTTCCGGACCAAGCGTTATCACATCAGCCCGTTCGGCGGCAGTCATTCCTACTGCGCCCCCTGTAGACACTTGCACAATAACGCGACTTTTCTCCTGAATGCGTTCGATGATCTCGCGATATACTGCTTTATCCTGGGTGGCATTTCCGTCATTGCGTCTTGCATGCACATGAATAATAGAGGCACCTGCCAGTGCGGCTTCGATCGCCGCGTTTGCCACTTCCTCTGGTGTAATCGGAACATACGGGGTATTGTCACGGGTCACTTCAGCCCCGTTGACTGCCGCTGTAATGACTAGTTTTTCCATTGTCGTGTCACTCCCTGTTCTTCTGCTTATCCTTTGGCACCACACAAGTGCCAGATGCACGCACGACCATTTGTGGAGGATCAAGCACTTCTGCCGCCGATAAATTGTCCGGATCCGTACCGCCCGCGATCACTTTATACGCTGCAAATTCCATCTTGCGTGAAGTATTCCCCACATGAACGATGCGTCCTACCGCTTCGATGTAATCCCCAGCATACACAGGGGCCTTGAATACCACTTCATCATACGCTGCAAACAGCCCCTCATCGCCATCATGACGAATCAACAGTTCGGTGGCCACATCACCAAATAATTGCAGGATTCGTGCCCCGTCCACCAGTTTGCCCGCATAGTGGGCATCTGCATCAGCCATACGCAAGCGAATCATGACTTCATTCCACTTCGTAGAGTCACTCATCATTATCTTCTTCCCCAATCTCCTTTTTAACAAAAAGGCGTAGTTCATCGATATCAAATGGTTTTGTAAAAAAGCCGATCGCATTAAGTTCTACCGCTTCGCGAATCGTTACCAATTCACCATAGGCAGTCATGACCGCCACTTTAAGATCCGGTAAAGATTTTCTGATTTGAATCAAAATTTCCAGTCCATCCATCCCAGGTATTTTCATGTCGAGAAAAACAAGCGAGAGATTCTGTTCACGGATGGTTGCAAGCGCTTCCTTCCCGTTAGCACAAGGAAATACCTCATATCCGTCCCGCTCAAGCACTTCCTTGAGCAGGAAACGAATACCAATTTGATCATCTACAACCATTACTTTCTTTGCCATGATCCCGCCCCTTTTTATTACCATCTTAATACTTTGGGCAGAATTAATGTTAAATCTATTTTTTTCCCTTATATTCTAAAGAAGCTGCGATAAATTCGCGAAATAACGGCTGTGGTCGATTCGGTCGTGAGGTGAATTCCGGATGAAATTGAACGCCAACAAACCACGGATGATCGTTGTATTCCACAATTTCTACCAATCGTCCATCGGGTGAAGTGCCGCTGATCATTAACCCAGCATTTTCTAATGATTGACGAAAGGTGTTATTAAACTCATAACGATGGCGATGACGTTCGCCAATCTCAGACTCACGATACGCTTTGGCAGCCTTGCTGCCTGGTTGAATATAACAGGGGTAAAGTCCCAATCTCATGGTGCCGCCTTTGGTCTCAATCGCCTTTTGATCTGGCATTAAATCAATGACTGGATACATCGTTTGGGGGTCGATTTCAGATGAATGGGCTCCCTTTAAGTGAACCACATTGCGCGCAAATTCAATGACCGCCATCTGCATTCCCAAACAAATTCCGAAAAACGGAATCTTATTTTCTCTCGCGTACTTAACGGCAGTAATCTTGCCCTCAATGCCACGATCGCCAAATCCGCCAGGAACCAATATGCCATCTGCGTCGTGTAACCATTCGTCAACGTTATCTTCAGTCAATTCCTCGGCAGGCACCCAATCAATGTTGACTTCCGCACCGTTTGCTACACCACTATGAAATAACGCCTCTGCCACACTGAGGTACGCGTCGTGAAGTTCGACGTATTTGCCTACCAGTGCAATTTTAACTGATTTGTTGAGACTTTTTATCTGCTCCACTAGGCCTTGCCACTCACTCATGTCTGCTGGAGGCACATGTAAGCCTAGAAATTTTACAACGTATTCATCAAGTCCTTCTTGTTGCAACATCAGCGGCACATCATAAATAGTAGAAGCATCTGACGCCTCAATCACTGCTTCTTCTTCCGTGTCACAAAATAAAGCAATCTTGCGTTTGACTTCTGTTGTTAGCGGCACCTCGGTGCGACACACAATGACATGCGGAGCTATACCAATACTTCTTAGTTCTGCCACGCTGTGCTGTGTAGGCTTGGTCTTCACTTCTCCCGCCATTTTCATGTAGGGAATCAGCGTAACGTGGATATACATCACGTGCTCCCGCCCCACGTCACCACGAAGTTGCCGAATCGCTTCAAGAAATGGCAAACTCTCAATATCACCCACTGTGCCGCCAATTTCGGTGATGACCACATCAACGCCTGGTTTTGCCGCACGCATGAGGCGTTCTTTAATCTCGTTAGTGATATGGGGAATAACCTGAACTGTCCCGCCTAGATAATCACCCCGTCGTTCTTTATTTAACACGGAAAAGTAAATTCCACCAGAGGTTACACTGTTATCTTGTGTCAAGTTTATGTCAATAAAACGTTCGTAATGCCCCAGATCCAGATCTGTTTCCGCACCATCCTCTGTCACGTACACTTCCCCGTGCTGATAAGGGCTCATCGTACCTGGGTCAACATTAATATAAGGGTCGAATTTTTGAATCGTCACATGGAGTCCGCGATTTTTTAGCAGTCGACCCAACGATGCCGCCGTAATGCCTTTCCCCAAACCGGAAACTACGCCACCGGTCACGAAGATATACTTTGTCACAATAAAACCTCCCGCCATAACACACCAAAACAAACGTCCTGGCTCCTGCCAGAACGCGACCGTCCTTATCTATTTTGCCTTTCATATCGTACAAACTGGCGTTTCAACTGTCAAGGTTCAAATTCACAAAACTAAAGTTCGTCCTCATCTTCCAATTCCTGATCCTCTTCGTCCAATTCATCTTCATCATCGGTTTTTTCGAGAAAATCGATTTCCTCTTCGTCTACCACGTCGTCATCTAACGTCTCTTCATCTTCAAAGACAAATGGCTCTTCTTCGATCAAATCTTCCTCTTCTACCTCATACTCATCATCGAGTACGTCAATGTCATCGTCATCCACGACTTCTTTACGTACAAATCGTTTCGATGCCCCACGTTCAGAAGTGCGTTCAATCGGATACCAACGCTTTAGTCCCCACACATTATCACCCGTACACACAAATCGTCCGTCAATGTTAATGTCGGTATATAGTTTTGCGATCGTATCAGCCTTTTCTACATCACTCATTTTGCGCCATTGCGCCACTTTGTTCATTAGATCCCGGTAATAGTGAGGTTCGTTAGTGCTAGACAACACTTGATATGCTAATTCGATCAACGGCATTTCCAAAATTTCTTCCGATGTCCGCGATTCCAGCTTTGGTTCTGATACCATGCTTCCACCCCCTAAACTCCTAAACTACTTATCGTATTAAATCACAATTACCCTTTGCCCGGCAATCATTCTTTATTGGTGAAGAGTATTTGTGCCTGAATCAACGCCTCTTGTACAGTCACGGCACCTGTTTGCACTGCCGTTTTTAATGGATCTAGCCTGTCGTCTTCCTTCCACATGCGCTTGATTTCTTCAATCATGCGTTCCTCTAGACGTTCACGTAACTCTTGTAAACGCCCTCGACCACGACGCTGTTCACGTCGCTCGGCTTGCGCGAGAAACACATCGTGAGCATGGAGTGCTTGTGCCACCTCCACAATCCCTTGATGAGCCACCACAGAAGTGAGAATAATCGGGACTTCCCAATCAGGGAACGGGCCACTATCCCATGGTTTGAAAGGTTCTGTCCTAGCCTGGCACATTTCTTCTAGCTCACTTTTCATGCGCTGTGCACCAGGTAGATCCGCCTTGTTCACGACCAATATGTCAGCCGTCTCCATGACGCCAGCTTTTGCTGCTTGTACTTGGTCTCCCCCGGCCGGCGTGAGAATGACCATCACAGTATCAGCTACGTACATCACATCAAGCTCTGACTGACCAACCCCAACGGTCTCCAACACAATCTTATGAAACCCACCTGCCGCTAGCACCTTGATCGCATCGCGTACCGGTCGAGCTAGGCCTCCCAAGCTTCCACGCGATCCCATGCTGCGAATAAAAACACCCTCATCTAACGTATGGCGCATCATGCGCACACGATCACCAAGCACAGCCCCACCACTAAACGGGCTGCTCGGATCCACCGCAATTACTGCCACTCGCTCACCTTGATGGCGATAGTACGCGATCAATTCATCACTCAAACTGCTTTTCCCAGCACCAGGTGCCCCCGTTAGACCGATCACGTGGGCATTTGCCATGGGCGCAGCTAATTTCAGACGATTGAGCAATTGCTCAGCATGTTCACCGCCCGCTTCAACCATAGAAAGAGCCCGCGCGATGGCACGCGGATCACCCTTTACCAGTTGATTTATCCCATCTCTCATCAGTCAGATCCTGCCCTATGCGCTCACGCTTATTTGGCTTCCCGCAGTAAGTACCCGGCAATCACCATCCGTTGCACTTCGTTGGTACCTTCGTAAATCTGCGTGATTTTGGCATCGCGCATCATGCGTTCCACGGGATAGTCGCGCGTATAACCGTAGCCACCATGAATTTGCACCGCTTCCGTCGTCACCCGCATCGCGACATCGGAGGCCATCATCTTTGCCATCGCTGAAGCCTTGCCATAATTTAGACCGTTATCCTCCAACCATGCTGCCTGATAAGTTAACAATCGAGCAGTTTCAATCGCCGTCGCCATGTCAGCTAACTTAAATTGCGTGACTTGGAAATCGGAAATAGGCTTGTTGAATTGTGTGCGGCCTTTCGCATAGTCCAGTGCCGCATCGAACGCGCCCTGAGCAATACCCAACGCTTGCGCGGCAATGCCATTACGGCCGCCATCTAACGTTGACATCGCAATCCGGAATCCTTGGCCCCGTTCACCGAGCACCGCATCTTTATGTACTCTGCAGTCCTCAAAAATAAGCTCCATCGTCGGGGAGGAACGAATACCCATCTTCTTCTCTTTTTTGCCAAAAGTAAAGCCTTCTAATCCCTTTTCCACAATAAAGGCTGTGACTCCTTTAGAACCTTTGTCTGGATCAGTGCTAGCAAATATCACATAGTAATCAGCCTCGCCACCATTTGTTGTAAACATCTTGGTGCCGTTGATCACAAAATAATCGCCATCTTCTACCGCTGTCGTACGCAAACTTGCCGCATCCGTACCCGCGCTAGGTTCAGTGAGTCCATACGCACCCATCTTTTTCCCCTCAGCCAAAGGCTTCAGGTACTTTTGCTTCTGTTCTTCATTGGCAAACTTATAAATTGGCCAAGAAGCAAGTGACAGGTGAGCAGACAGTGTCACTCCTGTGGAGGCGCACACGCGGGACAATTCTTCGACTGCGATCACATAGCTTAGAAAATCCATCCCCGCTCCACCGTATTCTTCGGGCCAAGGGATCCCCGTCAACCCGAGCGCCGCCATTTTATTAAAAATGGCTCGATCAAAACGCTCCTCTTCATCGCGAATCGCAGCCGTCGGTAACACTTCCTTGATGGCAAAATCCCGCACCACTTTACGTAACGCCACTTGCTCGTCCGACAAACTAAAATCCATCACAATTCCTCCCCTTCACCACTTTGCAAACTCACTTAACTCCTGCCGCTTCTTTGGTAAGCGCCTTCGCAATCACAATGC
>DAIELO010000047.1 GCA_027341705.1 Caryophanales bacterium | reverse complement strand
GCAGACAACCGTGCTTTAGCCACTTCAAGCAAGTGTCTCATAGCACATACCCTCTCTCCTGCACGATCAGCCGTGATACACCAAATGGAAGCAAAGGATCCACACGCAACCCCTTTTGCATGCGATCTCTCAACCATGTGCTAGAGATATCTAATTCAGGCATTGCAAGTATGACAATCCGTGCATTTTCATACAGACTTTTCAAATCATCTGCGATAGCCTGCAAATTGACCCCAGGACGAGGTGCTGCAACGATCGTCACATAAGACAATATCGCTTCTACCTCTTTCCAATGTGGTAAATCCTGCAACATATCGGCACCCAGCAACCAATACAAGTCATCACCCACACTATGATCTGCAATTTCACGCACAGTATCAATCGTATAGCTGATTCCCTCTCGCGCTAATTCAATCGTAGATACGAAAAAGTGCGGAAATTCCTTCACTGCCGCCTGTACCATGCGCACACGAAAAGCCGCAGGTTGAACCAGTTGCCCCTCCTTATGAGGGGATATGTTGGTGGGAATAAAATCGACCCGTTCTAGCCCGAGACTTTCCCTTGCCACCTCAGCCATCATCAGATGCCCCACATGAGGGGGGTCAAAGGTTCCGCCAAATAGCCCACGTTTCATGATAAAAATTGTCCCTTTCGCAATTCTTGAAGTGCCGCCTCGCGCATCACGGCAACTGACGGTGTGATGCCAAACCACTTCGTAAAAGCGAGCGCTCCCTGCTCCACGAGCATACCAAGTCCGCCATGCGTTTTTGCACCAGCAAGTTGTGCAGCCTGAAGCAGCGGGGTAACTTGCGGACGATACACAAGATCACTAACGATCATCTGCTCCTGCAACACAGATACAGGCACAGGCAATTCTCCTATAAGATGTCCCTCCATGCCCATAGGCGTTGTATTAATCACTAGATCAACACGACTGCTTGGCCACACCATATCCGATCCTACAATCGTGATGTGAGGATGATGACCTGCCAACTGACTCGCAAGCGCTTCTGCTTTCTCGCGATGACGGTTCAGTATCCACAACGCCCCGATGCCCGCAAAGAGCAGTGCATCCGCGATGGCTTTCGCAGCTCCCCCTGCCCCTAGCACCACAACGTGTTTACCACGAACAACAAATGACAGTTCCTGTGACAAAGAAGAGAGATACCCCTGCCCATCCGTATTATCCCCAACCCACAGGCCATCCTTAAAATACACAGTATTAACGGCACCAATACGCTTGGCTGCAGGAGTGAATTCATCTAACAGGTTCATGATCGCCACTTTGTGAGGGATGGTGACATTCCATCCCCGAAAATTCAGCGTGCGCATAGCGTCCACCACTTCATGCAAACGCTCAGGTGCCACATCGTAGCCCGTATAACAAGCATTAATGCCCAATTCCCGAAATGCGGCTTGATGCATCACTGGAGATAAAGAATGTGCTATCGGGTGTCCGATGACGGCGAGATTCGCCGGGAAATCGGCCATTTTTTCCCCTCCCCAGTACTTCTCTTGCCACCAAGTAGCGAAGGCCGAATCGTAACCTCCACCCCTTTTGGAACATGAACGATAAGTTGCGTCTCAAAACCACCAAAGCGGATAAACCCTAATCCAGATATAACAAAATCAAAAGGTTGTCCGCGCGTAAAACGAAATTGCCTAGGCAACAATGGCTGCAAGTCATTTGCGCAGGTATCACAAGGCGGGGTCAATAACTCGCCCACATGATCAACATATAACTGATCGGCCCTAGAAAGTTTCGTCCTGTGTACCTTTAATTGATTGGCCGCATAAACCACCAGCGACTGAGGATCGCCTTTAATAAAATCAATTCTAGCTAGTCCACCCAAAAAAAGCGTCTGCTCAGGCGTTAACTGAAATGCCTTTGGCCTGAGGCGATCATTCGGCAAAATGTCCTTCAATGATTTGGAACACACGCGATCCATCACACGATAAGCACCTAGCAAACCCGGTGTATCCGTAAACGTCAAATTGCCACCAGGAAGCGACACGTTCACCATCCCTAGCGTCGTGCCCGGATACAAACTAGTCGTCAATTTTTGCCCTTCATCTTGATCCACCATGGAGATCATGCGGTTAAGCAATGTTGATTTTCCTACATTCGCCATTCCCAACACCACCACAGGTCGCCCTTTTGCCCGATCCTCCAAAGAATGCAAGAGATCATCGATACCCATCCCATTCTTGGCACTGACGACAAACGCCTCGCGCACTTCCAACTCTTGCTTCCTTGCTTCGCGAATCGCCCATCCCTTCACACGCTCAGGCTTTGTCTCTAGTGGAAACAAGTCATATTTGTTGATCGCCATGACCATTTCATGCCCTCTAAGCAATGTGGCTATGCCTTTTACCAGACTGCCGTTAAAATCAAATAAATCCACCACATAAAGAATTAACGATGGACGTTTCAGCGCTTTTTCCAACGTCTCACGATACTCTTGTGCCGTTACAGAAACTGGGGTCAATTCACCGTAATGAATTAACCGATAACAGCGTTGACATAATGGGTATTCACGCAAAAAAGCAGGGCCACTCACATAACCTTTTTCACCTTCGCGCTCCATTTGAAGTGAAGCACCGCAACCCGAACAAAGTAGACTCACAATTTTCACCGCTCACTTTTTTCATCGACATTAACCGTCACTTTTGGCTCCGGCAGTTGCTTTAACACGAATTGTTCCAAAAAACGCATGACTTTCGTTCCTAAAAATTCCTGTGGGTGAATCGGTTTTACCAAAATCGTATAGAGCCCCAACCTGTTGCCACCTAACACATCCGTAAATAGCTGATCCCCCACCATCACGGTTTCATGAGGATCACAAGACAACAAGGCCATTGCTTTGCGATAGGCCCTTTTTCTAGGCTTCTTCGCTTTATATAGTGCCGGGATTCCCACTAAATTTGCAAAATCCATCACACGAGCAGAATTGTTATTGGACAGAATACACACTCGAAAACCCATTTGCTGCACTTGCGTCAACCAGTTAAGCAGTTTTGGTGTGGCAACCGGCGAATTCCACTCCACCAATGTATTATCAAGGTCTGTAATCAAAGCCCGCATGCCCATCTTGTACAATTGCTGCAGATTGATTTCATAAATAGAAGCTACAAATTCACGCGGTCTTACATGCAACAAAACCCGACCCCCGTCTTATCTTCCACTTGGGTTTCATGGTATCACAGGTAAAAAAAATAACCAAACTGATCCTGAATTACTCATTGTGGAGAGTGATCCAGCTCAGCATACAACTTTTCCAACGCACGCTTTTCGATCCTTGATACATAGGATCTGGAAATGCCTAGTTCCTTAGCGATCTCCCGTTGCGTTTTTTCTTCACCACTTAACAACCCAAATCTAGCCCACACTATTTCTCTTTCCCTCGGATTCAATGCAGCAAGCACATGATAGATGCGCTCTCTGTCCATTTGCATTTGCACCGTTTCCAGCACTTCTTCCCCATCCGTCCCAAGTAAGTCTAGAAGCGCCACCTCATTGCCCTCTTTATCTTGGCCAATCGGTTCATGCAGCGAAACATTTTTGCGCGTTTTCTTAGCTGAGCGCATATGCATGAGAATTTCATTTTCGATGCATCGCGCAGCATAGGTGGCCAATTTCACACCTTTATCCGGCTTATAGGTTTGAATTCCCTTGATCAGACCAATCGTGCCAATCGAGATCAGATCTTCACTTTCCACCTGTCCATGATCATACTTTTTTACAAGATGGGCCACCAATCGAAGATTATGCTCGATCAGCACGTTGCGTGCTTCTTCATCCCCGCTTTGATAGCGTTTCATGTACAATTCTTCTTCTGCAGCAGATAACGGCTGTGGAAATGTGTGGTTTTTTACATAGGACACAAACAGAAAAAATTCCCGCACAAAAACCGCCACTAAGGCAACAATGCCCACGCCTAGCCCTCCTTGCACATCTAATGGAAATGCAAAAAGTCTATGCGTATGGGACAGATCTAATGTGATTTTTTTGTCGCGTTGGCTTGGCTACGAGCTTCATTCTTTAATTGTTGTGCGTAAGTAGTAGCAAAATAACTACTGCCGGTACCGTTGTTTTTTGCCACGTAGTATAGGTAGTGCGTATGAGCTGGATGCAGAACTGCCTGAATAGAAGCGAGCCCTGGGTTGGCAATTGGTCCTGGCGGCAAGCCGCGGTGTTGGTACGTGTTGTATGGACTGTTCACTTGCAAATTCTGCAAAGTCAAAGTAGGTGTAAACCCGTGATAATAGCCTAAAGCGTACTCAACAGTGGCATCAATACGCAAGTGCATCGGTGGCACATGATGCAACCTGTTAAAGATCACACTGGCAACCAGGGGACGTTCTCGTGGCACTTGTGCTTCACGTTCCACCATCGACGCAATGGTCAACACCTGATTGACAGTCAGTCCTTCATTATGTATGGTTGCCAGCCGTGTTGGCGTTAGCACATTTGCCATCTGTGCCAGCATGGTTTGTACCATTTGATACGCACTTTCCCCACGCACAAACGCATAGGTACTAGGAAATAAATACCCCTCCAAGCGAACCTTGATGTGCGCTTGACTAGGTATTTGCTTGATAAAAGATTCTGGGAATACCCCATGATCAACCGCCTGATAAAAGGCAGTTGCACTGCAAAGCTTGTCCTGTTCTAAAAGTGTTGCAATTTGCGCAACCGTATAGCCTTCAGGAATCGTCACCATCAACGTGTTATAGCGCGTGGCTCCCGCTTTGAGTTCAGCCACCACTTGTGCAAACGTCATGCCGGAATGAAAACGATAATTTCCAGCCTGCAAATCCGCCCCTTGATGTGACCACCATAGATACACGCGAAACCAAAACGCGTTGTCGATCACGCCTTTTTGCGCAAGTAACTGTCCAATCACTTGACTGCTAAGCCCAGTCTGAATGTTAACCCACAATTCCCGTCCCGGTTTGCCATTAGGACTTTGGGGTAGGCGACTGAGACCCATAAAAACCCCCAGTACAATAACCACAAGTACCGTGAGTATCCCGAGCGACCGTGTTTTTTTCCTCTTCCACCAAGGTTTCCTTCGCATGCCCATTGAAATAACGCTACCGTCCCTTAACTTCAGTCTCCATCAACTTCAAATAAGAGTGCATCAAATGCCTCCGCAACATCTTCCCACTCGTCATCATCATCAATGCCAATTAAGCTTGACTCGTCAGACTCCACATCGCCCTCCACCCGCAAGATCAACAAATCATCACTCGGGTCGTCGACGGACTGCAAAAGCACGTAATGCTTGGCGTTCATTTCAAGCACACGTACCACTTTAAAAGTTTCCTCTTGCCCCTCTTCATTGTCTAACACCACTTGTCCCATGAGCAGGTCATCTAGCAACTTAAGCCCTCCTTGTGCGATCAAGATAAGTTTGAAGAATCAGAACCGCAGCCAGTTTGTCTACTACTTTTTTGCGTTTATGACGGCTGACATTGCCCTCAATGAGCATCCGATTCACACTGACGGTAGTCAATCGCTCGTCAATCCACTCGATTGGAATAGACGTATAGGAAGCTAGTTTACCCCCAAAATCACGAGTGATGTCCGCTCGTTCACCATAACTGCCATTCATGTTTCTGGGCAATCCAATAACAAACAGGGACACTTGTTCGGCGGCTGCAATCTTCGCCAAATCTTCAAACACATTGCGAATCTTCTTTACCTCGAGCACATCGTATCCCTGCGCCGTAATTTGTAATTCATCACTTAACGCTAGCCCAATGCGAGCGTCCCCATAGTCGATGCCAAGCACTTTCATGGTAGCCGAGTAGCGAGATAAAACCTGACCAACTCCTCAATCAGTTCGTCGCGCTCCACTCGGCGAATGGCGTCACGTGCATCCTTATAACTGGTGATATACGCAGGATCTCCGGAAATCAAGTAGCCGGAAATTTGGTGGATCGGATTATAGCCCTTGTCATTCAAGGCCTCATAAGCCAGTAACAGCACCCGTTCTGCGCGTGTCGGTTCATCCGGACGCAAGCGAAATTGCATCGTCTCTTCAAAAGATGACACAAATACTCCCCCCACTTGCGAATCATAAGTCTATTGTAAACGGGTAGAACAAAAAATGCGAATTTTACGAAGTCATTAGCCTTGTAACGACTTTTTTTGCAAGTTCTACTGCCTCACCAAGCCGCGTAGGGTCTTTTGCGCCTGCTTGTGCGATGTCAGGTTTCCCACCGCCTGATCCACCGACTCCTTCTGCTACCTCTTTCATCAATTTCCCTGCATGGAT
Source organism: Caryophanales bacterium (assembly GCA_027341705.1). Next base: position 1,608 of record DAIELO010000047.1, on the reverse strand, counting down.
ACCCTTTGCTTGGAGTGACTTTGGCACGGCTGTAATCAGTTGTAGCTTGTCCCCAATTTTCGCGATTAATAAAAGCAGCAAATCTGGCTTGCGTACCTTTAGTTCATCAACGATCGACCGTAAGCCATCCACGTCAATGGCTGTCACTTCTGCCACTAGCGCGTTACCGTGTGGGTACTCCACTGATTTTTCAAGCAGCGACAACGCCTCATACTTGCCAATTTGCTGATTCAGCACCGTCGCCTGTTTCTCTAGCGTTTTCACATGTTCCACAAGCCCTTCCACGCGTTCGGGCAATTGAGCGGGGTTGGCGTGCATCTGATCACTAAGCGCGCCTAGCAGCCGCTCTTCTCCTTTGATGTAATCATACGCATGTTCTCCAGTCACCGCTTCCACGCGTCGAATACCGGAACCAATCCCTGTTTCCGCAATTAATTTGAATAAATTGATTTGCCCCGTCCGCTGTACATGACAGCCGCCGCATAGTTCGACGGAATAATCCCCTGCTCTCACCACGCGCACAACATTGCCATACTTTTCACCAAATAACGCCATCGCCCCAAGATCCTTTGCTTCATTGAGCTCCATCTCTTCAATTCGCACCGCTTCATCGTGCCATATCTGTTCATTCACCAGATACTCTACCCGATCCAGCTGTTCCTTACTGATACTCCCATGATGAGAAAAATCAAAACGCAGTCGCTCACTTTGTACAAGCGATCCAGCTTGCGCCACATGATCACCGAGCACTTCACGCAGTGCCTTGTGCAAAAGATGGGTGGCTGTATGATTTTTGGTAATATCCGTGCGCAGCTTGGCATCAATCGAAGCGGTCACAGCGGCACCATGGACAACCTCGCCAAACACGACCTCACAGTGGTGCAATGGTTGACCGTTCGGTGCCTTTTGTACATCATGCACACGTAATTCAAACCCACTGCCAAAAATCATCCCTTGATCAGCAACCTGTCCGCCACTCTCAGCATAAAATGGCGTGCGATCTAGGATTACCTGTACCCGTTCACCGACCCTCGCCTTGTCCGCGAGCTCGTTGTCAACGATTAGTACCTCAAGTTTAGCGGTAATGGTCCACTCCTTATACCCGACAAATTGACTGGAGACCTCTAAATCTCTGAGCAGACTGGTTTGCACCTGCATGCTATCTACCTCATGACGGGAGTTTCTGGCACGCATCCGCTGCGCTTCAAGCGCCTGTTCAAACCCTTCACGATCGACACCCAAGCCACTTTCAGCCGCTATTTCTTCCGTTAAATCCACAGGAAACCCATACGTATCATAGAGCTTAAACGCATCAACGCCTGCAATTAGTGGTTGTTGTTCCGCCTGCAACCGCTCAATCAAGCGAGCAAGCAACGCCTCGCCATCCACTAGTGTTTCAAAAAAACGCTCTTCTTCGCGGTGAATAACCTCTTCCACACGCGCTTTGTTCTTCAAAATTTCAGGGTAGTAATCAGCCATTACTTCACCCACAATGCCTGTGAGTGTGTATAAAAAGGGTTTGCTATAGCCTAGGCGTTTACCATTTCTCACGGCTCTGCGCAGCAACCGCCGGATGACGTAGCCGCGCCCCTCGTTGCTTGGCAGCAC
>DAIELO010000046.1 GCA_027341705.1 Caryophanales bacterium | reverse complement strand
CATTTGGCATTGTCGCACTGGAGGCCATGGCTGCAGGATCACCTGTGGTTGTATCCGATGTCGGCGGATTAGCGGATATTATCCATCATGAGCAAGACGGACTTACGGCCATCAATGGCGATGCTCACTCTTTTGCTATTCAAGTCAGCAGAATACTAACTGACGCTGCATTGGCAAAGCGCTTAGCCGAAGCTGCAAAAGCAGAAGTATTGCGTTATGACTGGCGACATCTCGCGGTGGCAACAATCGACGTATACGAGAATGTCCTAAAAGCAAAGGAGAGCGAACATGCCAAATGAATCGCTATTAAAACCAAAGCGCATTGTGGTCATCGGTGCCGGCGAAGTCGGTTCCACGACGGCCTACACTCTATTGTTAAGAAACAGAGCAGATGAAATAGTCCTGATTGATGTCGCGAAGGACAAAGCACTTGGCGACGCGCTGGATATGAGCCACGGCATTCCTTTTGTTGGTGGCGTAAAAGTGTGGGCAGGCACTTATGCAGACTGCGCTACGGCTGATCTGATCATCATTACTGCAGGTACAGCCCAGCATCCTGGGGAGACAAGACAAGATTTGCTGGGACGAAATTCCTCCATCATCAGCCAAATCGTCAAAGAAGTCACTACTTATAATCACACCGGCATCCTGCTGATGGCCACCAATCCAGTTGATGTACTCACCTATCTCGCATGGAAAGTATCAGGTTGGGACGCATCCAAGGTTATTGGCTCTGGAACACTGCTAGATAGCGCAAGATTCCGCTATCTGATCGGCACGAAACTCAGTGTGGATCCACGTAGTGTACACGCGCATATTGTCGGTGAACATGGTGACACAGAATTGCCTGTCTGGTCCCGGGCCAACATCACAGGTGTCCCCATCGATATTAGCGCAGAGGAACGAGAACTCATTTTCCAACAAACGAAGCAAGCTGCCTATCAAATCATTGAAGCCAAAGGATACACCAGTTATGCGATTGCGCTGGCACTTGATCGGATTTGCACTGCAATCCTGAGCAATGAACATGCCGTATTAAGTGTTTCTTCACTGCTGCAGGATTACCATGGCATTTCCGATGTGTACCTTGGCGTTCCTTGCGTGATCGGTAGGTCCGGCATCGAACGAGTGATTGACCTCGGTCCATCAAACGAAGAATTACAGATGTTGCAACGATCTGCAAAAGCGCTGCGAGAACGCATTGATTGGGTGATGGATACTATTAGGTGATCAAATTTCGTGCTCGTTGAAAACTAGGGGGACGCTTTTCTAAAAAGGAGTGAACCCCTTCTTTATAATCATCCGTTGTCGATAACATACTTTGCGTGAGTCTTTCCTTTTCAAGTACCTCAGCTAACGTCGAATCAAGCGAATGATCCAGCAACTGCTTCATCATACCAAATGCTTTAGAAGGGCCAGAGGCTAGATGTTGAGCAAGCTTGTCCACTTCATCGCTCAGTTCGTTAACTGGTGTCAATCGATTAATAATGCCCAGATCATACGCCTGCTTAGCAGAGAGTTCGTCAGCTAACAAGAACAATTCCTTGGCCAAATGTAGTCCCACTAGTTGCGGCAGAAAAAATGTGCCCCCACCATCGGAAGCTAGTCCCACTTTAGCGAAACTCATCATAAAGTGGCTGTCTTCAGATGCAATAATCAAATCACAAGCAAGCGCCAAACTAAACCCTGCACCAGCCGCATACCCATGAACTGCCGCTAAAATTGGCTTTTCAATCGACTTCATCAAAAGGATGCAGTTGTTCAATACACCAATTTCTCGATGAACTTCCACAGGATCGGCTACTTCCATGGCCTTAATATCTCGGCCAGAACAAAATGTCCGCCCCGCTCCCGAAATGACAATAATGTGCACACTTTTATCGTCTTTACCTGCTTCAAGCGCTTGCAGTAATTCATTTAATAATTCTTCATTCAACGCATTCATTCGATCTGGACGATTTAATATCAGTTCTAAAATGGCACCACGTTGTTGTACGATCAAGACCTTACTAGACATAATCGGTCTCCTTTATTGGCATAGAATCACCTTTATTGTAACCGATTATTAGGATTTCACGTAATCTTCTTTACGAGACAATCCCATTTGGCTAATTAGTCCTCTTGCACCACTGAGTGAGACACAAAAATTCCACGTCGTGCGGGATGCCGGGTAATCAACGTACCTTTCACAACCCCACGGAACGTCATATAACTAACCATTGCAAAAAATCCTGTCAGCACCAATAATTGAATGCCTCCTGCCCACATAAAGAAGTGAGATCCCGTGAGATGGTACATGGCATACGTACCTGCCGTAAAACTGCCAAGTGGAAAGACGTAACTCCACCAACCGAGTGAATAGGGAATGCCCTCTTTCTTTTTTCCGCGAACGTGCAGCAGTGAATAGAACATCGCAATCAGTGACCACCATATCCCTACGCCCCAAAGCGCCGACCCAGCGATCAAGCCAATGCCGAGAAGCCCGCTTGTAAAGCGTGGTAACAAATCTGCGGTCACGAACGGCAGAGTAGCAAGGGTAGCCATCGACATGCCGATCGGCCCAATCTCGATCCATACACTTGGTGCCAGTGCGCCAGGAATGATTCGATGATACATTAGCCTTGAATAAAAGAGGGCGCTAACCATAATGAACAAAAAGAATGTCATGCCAAACATCGAGATATCGAAATACGTCATCCCTAAATTGACGCTCGCATTCCCCCAATACGGTAGCAAATTCGTGCCGTCCGCTGCGGCCACCACCGTTGGCACCACTGGAATCAACCAACTGGCCACCGCATCGCCTGGCTCAATATCATGATGTGTAAACATCAGGTAAGGAATAATCAGGACGGAAAACAAACTGACGGCAACACCAATGATCCAGAAAATTTGGCTCACTGTAATCATGTGCGCTTTATTAAATAAATGTGATCCGATCACAAAAAAATCATTGCCCACCACATTGATGGCCATCGCTAGTGCCCCATAGAACAAGGCTCTACCAGGCTCATGAAAATCTCCTATGGCATCTTTTGTGTGATGAACCCACCTCAACCCCCAAAAAAACAATGCAGCGACAAAAATAGCTAAATCTAATGCAAAAAATATAATCCCCAGTGATTGATGAAATGCAAAATTAACTGGGGACGCATAAAAAAGCGAAGCCATTATTCCAAATCCCATGACCACAGTAAACCAATTAGTTCCTATTTGTTTTGATATATGAGAAGTCACGATATCCCTCCTACTGTTACTCACTTTATGAGTACTGCTACTAGTGTTACTATAGTAAAATTCAAGCGGATTTTGTTTCGAACAATTTAATGAGAGTGATAAGAATATCTTATAGGAGGAATGGACGTGGATCTAATGGGGTCATGGCGAACGTTTTTAATCGTGGCTAAAGCAAAAAATTTTTCGCAAGCAGCACGCACTTTGCGTTTATCCCAATCCGCAATCAGTCAACAAATCAAGCAACTAGAGGACTTTTACCGTACCCCCTTATTTCTGCGCAAACAACGCGGGGTAGAACTAACTCCAGCAGGTAAAATTGTGGAACAAAAAGCACAACAAATGATCCAATTGTTCGAGGATTCGATCACTGATGTCAAAACAGCCCAAGGTGGTCTAACCGGCACACTGACAATAGGTGCAAGTATGACCATCGCCGAGTATATCGCCCCGTCTCTACTCGCCATATTTAGACGCATATTCCCTTCAATTAGCGTCCATCTCTACACAGGCAACACGGAAGAAATCAGCAAAATGCTCACCGACGGTCACCTGTTGGTCGGTTTGGTCGAAGCACCATTATATGATACCCGAATCCTCCAACAACCATTTCTGGAGGATGAATTAGGTGTTATTGTGCCCCCTCGCCACTCCCTCAGTCGTCGCACTTCAGTCCAGTTCCATGAACTGCTTGATGATCGCCTGATGATTCGCGAGGTAGGATCAGGCACGCGCGCAGTACTTGTCACCGCATTAGCAAAAGAAGGGCTCCATCTTCGTGATTTTAGGGTTGTACTAGAATCGAACAACCCTCAAACCCTCAAATCATTAGTATTAAATGGTTATGGCATATCCATTATGTCTACATGGGCAGTTAGAGAAGAGACGAAAAACGGCGGGCTTATCTTCATTCCCATCGCTAATCACGCCGTCAAGCGTAGCTTCATGAGCGCATGGATGGAAAGCGCCTCCGAAGATCTCCTGCTCTCCTCTTTCACAACGATGCTGCAAGATGAGCACCTTAAACAAATGCTCTAATCGCTATTTCTGTTCAGCGAGATGCTGATAATCCGCTCGAAGCTCCCGTTTTAAGATTTTTCCACTAGGATTCTTAGGTAGTCCATTAGCAAATGTGATGTACTTCGGCACCTTGAATTTTGAGAGTCCCTGCCTGCAGTGGGTGAGGATATCTTCTTCATGTAATTGCACGCCTGATTTAGGCACGATGATGGCTGTCACCGCTTCGATCCAATACGGATCAGGAACGGCAATCACCGCCACTTCTGATACCCCTGGCAGTGTATACAAAAATTCCTCTACCTCCCGACTCGACACATTAACGCCGCCAGTATTAATCATGTCTTTTTTGCGATCCACAATCGTTAAATATCCTTCCTCGTCCATTACACCTAGATCCCCACTATGAAACCAGCCACCATCAAAAGCATGCCTTGTCTTTTCTTCATCAAATAGATACCCAAGCATCGCGTGAGCCGTGCGATGAACAATTTCACCAATGCTCCCTGATGGCACTTCATTGCCTGCATCGTCAACAATTCTTGTCTCCACGTTAAGCGCTGGTTTGCCAGCAGAACCGAGTTTTCTCATCTGATCTTCCGGTTGCAACACGGTGGCAAGCGGTGCCACTTCTGTTTGCCCATAAAAATTCCACAATTTCGCGTTTGGCAAGCGTTCTGACAACTCTTTCAATACTTCCATTGGCATAATGGCAGCTCCGTAGTAACACTTTTCCAGTGAGGACAGGTCACGTGTGGCAAAGTCCGGATGTCGCAATAGCGCAATCCACACCGTTGGCGGACAAAATAGTTGGGTGACCTTCTCCGTCTCAATGGTTTCCAGAATCAACTCAGGACTCGCACCAGGCAAAATGATGCCAGATGAACCAATATACACGCCAGGGCCTAGGAAACAATGAAGCTGTGCGCTGTGATATAGTGGAAGAGCGTGGATTGCCACGTCTTTTGATTCCATTTTCCCTTCAATTATCGTACTAACGTATTCTGCAATCAGGTTGCCATGAGTGAGCATCACGCCTTTGGGACGTGACTCTGTGCCACTAGTATAGAGAATGTGAGCCACATCATTATCCATTACCGCTGCCTCATAAGAATCTTGCGGCTTTGTCGCGCGAGCCACATCCAATAGTATCCAATCGTTTAATTCAGTGGTGTCAGTATCCATGAGGTAACGATTAATGATGTACACACCTGCCACCTGCGCCGCCTCTGCCAATACGTCAGTAAACTCCTGTGAACAAGCCAGTACGCTGACTTGAGAATGCTGCAAAATGTAGGCAAGATCGGCAACAGACAACATATAATTGAGTGGCACCATGACCGCCCCGATACGTGCAATAGCAAAATTCAACACGACAAAATCTAAGCTGTTACGTGATAACAGTGCTACCCGCGTACCCTTCTCCACGCCATCATCAGCAAGTAACCACGCCGTTTGATTCACCAAATCATCTAATTGCGCGTAGGTAAGGCGCTGTTGCCCATATACCATGGCCAACCGTTGCGGATTCCTCGCGCGGGTTCTGCGCAGCAAGTCAGCCAGTGTATTGCGACGAGCCCGGTACACATCATCGAGTTGAAAATCAAACACTACTTCGCCCAAATTACTCACTCCCCTATTTCACGCTCATTTCAACATCTCAGCCACCTGTGCCACATCTTTATCCCCGCGTCCACTCAAATTGACAATAATTACTTGATCTTTAGAAAGTGTTGGCGCAAGCTTCATCACATAGGCAATCGCATGACTGGACTCCAGCGCAGGAATGATTCCCTCCGTTTTTGACAGGGTAACAAAAGCATCTAATGCCTCATGATCCTCTACTGCCACATAGTCCGCGCGACCAATCGACTTATAATAAGAATGCTCCGGACCCACACCAGGATAATCCAATCCGGCCGCAATCGAGTGACACTTATCTGCATCGTCCATCACATAACACTTAAAGCCATGGATCATATCAGGTTTTCCCGCAGTGAGTGGTGCTGCGTGAAATCCCGTAGCGATTCCTTTGCCACCCGGCTCCACGCCCACCATTTTAACAGCCAAATCATCCACGAATGGATAAAATAAGCCGATGGCGTTCGAACCGCCACCCACACAAGCCACCACATAGTCAGGCAGACGGCCTTCTTTCTCAAGCACTTGCGCCTTCGCTTCCCGCCCAATAATAGACTGAAAATGCCTAACCATGAGCGGATACGGATGTGGTCCCACCGCGGAACCGAGCAGATAGAATGTATCCTCGTGATTCATGGCAAAGTCCATTAACGCCTCGTCTACCGCTTCCTTCAACGTGCGGTTACCTGATTTTGCCGCAACTACCTTCGAACCAAGGAGTTCCATGCGAAACACATTGAGTGCTTGACGTTCCATGTCCACCTCACCCATATAAATGGTACATGGCAGATTAAAAAGCGCCGCCACCGTCGCAGTTGCCACTCCGTGTTGACCGGCTCCAGTCTCTGCGATGATGCGTTTTGCGCCCATGCGCTTGGCAAGCAATATTTGGCCAATTGTGTTGTTAATCTTATGAGCCCCGGTATGATTGAGATCCTCCCGCTTTAAGTAGATCTTGGCACCCCCCAGTTTTTCACTGAGGTTACGGGCATAATAAAGTGGATTTTCGCGCCCTACATACTCCTTCATATAATAGTTGTACTCTTCAATAAATTCAGGATCGTCCTTATACCTTTCAAATGCTTCCGCCACACGCCCCAGTGCGGTCTGCAACACTTCTGGCACAAAACTACCTCCAAAAGTCACTTCTCCACTCCCAAATACACCTTGGTTCGATACTTCAACGATGCTCATCTGCTCGCTCCTCATTTTCGTTCTTTTTTTAAAATGATAGCATATTTCCAGACTCACACCTTTATTATTTTGAAAATTTATTCAAATTGCCGTGTTATTTTTCTTTGATTTTTTTATAAAGAAAAGGTAACTAGCTGAGATAGCAAGAAGAATGACAACAAATGCATAAAAACCATACAATTGATCGCGCTGCAACAAGGCATACCCAGCGAGCAAGACAATAATGATCATCACGACCACAGTCATCACAGGCTTTCCCATCGCCAGTGAAGATACAAACAATGCTTTACCACGAGTGATTTTATGCCAAGACAAAAACGCCCACAATATCAAAAACCAAGTGAGCAATGTAAAAAAACTTGATGAACTGATCAAAAAATTATAGACGTTAGCTGGCAATAGATAAGATATCAAAATAGTAATAGCAATACTTGTAGCCGTAATGGCAAGTGCCCCGAAGAGAACATTATTTTTTCCTGTGCGTGTCACGAATGATGGGGATTCATACATTTTCCCCAATCCATACAATATTTGATTAGCAGAAAAAACCGATCCCGCCATCACACTAAAAGAAGCAATCAAAATAATGCCATTAAAAATCTGTGCGATGATGGGAATTCCAGTATGTTGGAGTGCGATCACAAACGGACTAATATTCGTACTGATATCATGTAGGGGAACCACTACCAGTAGTATGGCAATCGATACGATATACAAGAAGGTTAGCACGGAAATAGTCACCCACGCTGCACGCTCGATGTGTTTTGGGTTCTTCATTTCCACTGCTGCGGTACCAAATACACCAATTCCTGCATACGCAAAA
>DAIELO010000045.1 GCA_027341705.1 Caryophanales bacterium | reverse complement strand
GTTAGTGACATGGACGACACAACAGGTTTGGGATTACATCCACGATCACCATGTGCCCTACAATCCACTTCATGACAATGGCTATCCGAGCATCGGGTGCCTTCATTGTACGCGACCTGTACAAGCAGGTGAAGATCCGCGCAATGGCAGATGGTCCGGTTTAGGAAAAACAGAATGTGGTTTGCACCAGTGAAAAAGGAGAATCCAACCATGACATCCCGCAATTTTCCCAACGGCTACCCATTAGTCAATCGAGTGCTTACAGGCTCTCACCAAGAACGTTTACGTAAAGACGCAGCGAAAATGCCTACTATCACGCTCTCTACAAGCTCACTCTCTGACTTGGAAATGATAGCCACCGGCGTTTTCTCGCCACTTACTGGTTTTGTCGGTCATGAAGACTGGCAGCATATTTTGTCCAACATGCACCTAGCCGATGGTTCACCGTGGCCGATCCCCATTACGCTGCCCGTATCTGAAATTGTGGCCACGCAAATACAAGTTGGCTCGCCCGCTGCACTTATTGGATCAGATGGCACCATACATGGCATCATCGAAGTGACCGAAATCTATCAACCTGACAAACACCGGGAAGCAGAAGCCGTATATCGCACCACCGATTTAGATCATCCAGGGGTAAAAAAGCTCTTTGATGGTGGTCCACTCTATGTGGCAGGACCCGTATGGTTGCTAAATCGTGTACACCCTCAGGAATTTTCGCAGTATTATTTTGATCCGATCATCACACGAGAAAAATTCGAACAACGAAATTGGAAAACAATTGTTGGCTTTCAAACACGAAACCCAATTCATCGCGCTCATGAATATATTCAAAAATCTGCACTTGAAATTGTGGACGGGCTGTTTCTCAATCCACTGGTGGGAGAAACCAAAGCGGATGATATTCCTGCCACCGTTCGCATGAAAAGTTATCAACAATTGATTGCGCACTATTTCCCTGAAAATCGTGTGTTAATGGGTGTATACCCTGCGGCCATGCGGTATGCAGGTCCACGCGAAGCCGTATTGCATGCCCTTGCGCGTAGAAATTACGGATGCACGCATTTTGTGGTGGGCAGGGATCATGCAGGAGTGGGGAATTATTACGGTTCATACGATGCACAAGCGATATTTAGCAATTTTCAGGTAGATGAATTAGGAATCACGCCGTTATTTTATGAAAACAGCTTTTATTGCGATAAATGTGATGGGATGGCCTCCGATAAAACATGCTCCCACGATCCGCAATTCCGTTACATTCTCTCTGGCACGAAAGTAAGGCAAATGCTGCGCAGCGGACAGCGTCCATCGCCGAAATTCACAAGACCAGAAGTAGCAGACGTCTTAATGACAGGATTAATGAGCCTCGAAACGGATACCCTATAACACAAAAGCCGTCCCTGATCATACAGGAGACGGCTTTCTTCTCATTGTCAATGTAACGCTGAATTACTGTTGATACGATTTCAAATTGTAGACGGTGAACTTGCCATACATCCAACCTTCACCAGTACCAGGTGCCATGGCACCACTCCAACCACTTGAACCAGATCCACAAGCTACCATGCACTGCCAATTATAAGTGCCTGCTTTTCCAGTATTGAAATATGCCGTAACCGTCGCATATGGCTTATTAGCAGGTTTCGCAGGAATAGGAATGTTAAGATTCAACGAAGGAATAGTAAGCGTATGTGCTACGCTGTTTTTACCAAGTGCCGTAATTTTTTTGCCATTCGCAATTTCGTATCCACCAACAGTGCCTTTTACTTTATAGTCGTCCCCCATTACAGGTCCTGGACCATCATCATAGCTGTTGATGATCAATTCCACGCGGGAATTCGCTGGTGCCGAGAAGTATGCAGGTGTGAAGTTCGGATAGCCGTTAGGTGCATTGTTTTGTGGACCATGATACAACGTAAGTAACAGGACGGTTGGATACTTCACGCCAAGCGCCGATACATGCTTGGACACAGTTTGGGCATTCACACCCATCCCCATCATGCCCACGAGCATGCTTGAGGCTACTACAGAAAATGCTAATTTATTCAATTTCAAAACATAATCCCCCTCTATCTATAATACAATTTAGGTCACTGCACAATTTTCATTATTCCATCATTATGAGAAAATGTTCAGGTCCCTTTAGAGGGTAATAGAATGGTAGATTTGAGCTATTTAATACAAACCCATTTGAACTATGCCGATTATGCACCAATATCCGAACGTCGAACCACCAACAAGGTAATGGGCAATTTGGTCATATCGACACCGGGCACCCCGACAATTTCAAATTGCGCTTGCCCCGATTGTCCTGGTGCAATTGTCTGAGAAGATTTCCCAAGCGGTACGACATCATCAAAATACCTGTACGTAGCAGAACTAAGTAGTGAAGCAGTGGCGTTCGTTTTAAAGAATAGCATCCCCAACAGTGAAGAATACAAAAGCGGAGCGCTTCCTTGATTTTGTATGGTCGCCTGAATGCGCAACAATTGAATCCCCGGTTTGACCACTTTGTACACCACCATACGATCCTTTTGCAATTTGATAGGCAAGGGATGAATCACAAAATTAGGCGCACCCGTCACCGTTTGATCTGTGAACCAAACAATATGCACATAACGATCATTGAGCGTCGTATACGGTGGAGCGGGGTTCGGAGAAAACGACCACGTAACGGCATGATGTGGTGGAATCACCTGTTTAGGTCCATTGACAAAGTACTCCCAGTCATTCGCTCTGCTAGGTGTCAATTGACCCATCCGGTTAAGCAAAAACAACATCCCCCGCAAATCATTTCCTTGCATCGCAGTATTACTTGAATTATACAATTGACAGCGCACCGTAAAACGTTGCGTAGACAGCGAACTATGGCGATCTGGCACTAGCTGAATGTTTTGTGTGGTGATCGCAGCAAAACTTCCGAATACTACTTCTGAAGGAGTCATCGTTGTATTGGACGCAGCATTGAAAGTGCCCATTTGAGTAGGCTTAAATGGAGTGTTCAACCCCGGTGATTTCGTCAAAACCGCACCAGAATAAGCAATCACCATCACAAGTAAAACAGCAGCCACACTTTGCCACAAGGGAGCGAACCACAACCGTCTTTTCAGTGGGGAATGGCGATACCTACCCGAATCTCTCAGTTGTTGACTAGCAATCGTTTCCAATACTTTCGTTTGGAATGTGGACGAAACACTCGCCGATTCTAATCGCTCTTGCATCACTTTGCGCAGTGCCTCTTCAAATTCGCGATCATCCTCTGGCGTCATGTTCCCCACTCCCTTTCCATGCTTTTTTTAGTAATTCACGTCCACGAAACATTCTTGTCTTTACTGCCGACTGATTCAGATCCAAAATCTGAGAAATTTCTTCTATCGTCATCTCTTTTGCATAATATAGCCAAATTACCTCGCGATACAACTCCGGTAGATCAGTCACGGCCTTCCACAGATACTCATCACGTACGTGGCTCATAACTGTTTGCTCTACAGAATATTCACTGTCCCATTGCGAGACATCTTCTATCGGTATCGTCTTGTGCGCGAAAGAGCGCAAAAAATCTTTTGCGCGATTGACGGCGATGCGGATAATCCATGTTCTATAACTACTCTCCTGACGAAATGAACCTAAATGATCATAAACTTTCACAAACACATCCTGCGCCAAATCTTCGGCGATATGACGGTCTTTTACATACCCTAACAAGACATGAAACACGTCACGATGGTACGCTTCCATCAATTCCCGCAGTAATTCGGTGCGATTGTCCTCTTTTGCCGATGCCAAACACCCACCTCATTGCATCTCTATTTAGACGCGATGACACACGATTAGGTTACACTATTCTCGTTACTATTTGCCGAAACTGTGTTAAAATCAAAAAAACTTTCAGGGGTAAAGTATATGGCGGAAATCCAACTCATCGAATATTGCTTCACCAATATGGAACAAGGCGTTCTCGAAGCGATCAATGAATTGCAAACGCTCTATCCACAAGCCAAGATACAAGCCTGGGGCTGCCTTGGACATTGCTACGAATGTTTTCGCGGGCCGTTTGTCTACGTCAACGAACAACTCATTTTAGAAGCGCCTACCCCCGCAGAACTCATCCAATTAGTGCAAAAAACCGCTGCAGAATAATATCTTCTACAGCGGCCCCTTGTATCGCAATGGTTGCCCTAACTTAGCGCAATGGCAGAAGTATCAGACGTGTTGAGCGTGGCCGATACTTTCTTGGCGATGCGACCCGTCGCATAAGCAAAGACATCTGCGGCAACAATGGCATCCATCGCCTGATTGACAGCCTGTGCATCAACTGGCGTTTTGGGGCTAGGTATCTGTAAACGAACCGTTTTGTTTAACGAAGTTAAAAACGACAATGTGATTGATTCTTTCATGACAGTCTCCCCCTTCTACATGTGCGATCAGGAAATGGCGCTCGTACTAGAAGTCGCTGGTACAATCTCAACTGTGTCCACATAGCCAGTGGCGTACACCTGTGATTGAAACAATGGTGAAAGTGCACTCAACACTTGCGCCATCTGCGTCTCACTTGCCACAGGATCGACACTTGGAAAAAGGTGATTTTGCAACTTCGGCTGTCCATTTGCACTGACACCCACCTGCAGTTGAATCATCAACTGACGATTTGCAATGTTTGTCGCCATGATCATTTCCCCCTTTACCTGGTGAAGTCATGCGCCTGGGCCCGAGGCTTTGCTTCACATCAGATAAAGTGCAGCAGATGTCCATTTGGGGGACGATTATTATTATGCTCGTAATTCCGCTTTCGCTGCCTCAATAAAAGCCGCGAACAACCGAAAGTGACGCTCAGAAGAACGCCATAAATTTTCTGGATGCCACTGTACTCCGATGACAAACGTTCGCAATGGATCTTCCACAGCCTCAATTAATCCATCTCGGCTATGCGCACTAGGTGCCAACCCAGGCGCAATTTGCTTGACTGCCTGATGATGGAAGGTGTTCGTCTGCAAGTCCTCACTACCCACGATTTGAGAGAGTTTTGTACCTTTGCTGATCTTCACTGCATGTGCCATATGATCGCGTGGTGCTTTTTGGTCATGTTGCAACGAACTTGGCCATTCTCTGGGCAAATCCTGAAACAACGTTCCCCCCATCACGGCATTTAACACCTGAATTCCTCTGCAAATAGCAAACACGGGTTTGTTAAGCTCAATCATGTCGACAAGCAGCCGCGACTCAAAGTGATCCCTGAGGGGTGACACGTCGCCAAGCCCTTGCCGAGGTTCTTCACCATAAAGGGCAGGCGCAATATCTTCTCCCCCTGTGAGCAGCAGTCCATCGATTTTTTCCGCCCATTCCCTGATGATCGCCTGATCAGAAGTCGAAGGCATCACCACGGACTGTCCTCCCGCTGCATACACTGCCTCAATATAATCCCTGCCTAAAAATATTCCAGGATTGCCGTTCCTGGACATTTCATTGACGGTAAGACCGATTTGCGGTCGCATTTCATGCATGCCCCCAACTGTGTAAATAGGCTTCTTGCTCTTTTGTTAAACTGTCAATTTCCACACCAATCGCTTGCAATCTCATACTTGCGACGCGCTCATCCAATGCCTGTGGTAACTTATGCACGCCCGCAGGCAAATGCCCTTCTGCCACCAACCGTAGTGCCAATGCCTGCAACCCAAAGGTCATATCCATCACTTCCGCAGGATGTCCATCACCCGCAGCCAAATTCACCAAACGGCCTTCTGCAAGCAAATACAGCTTTCTACCATCCTGCATTGCGAACTCTTCCACATTATGTCGAACTTTACGCACCGACACTGCGCGATCAATTAAATCTGGTTTGCTTATCTCAACATCAAAATGACCTGCGTTGGCCATGACAGCACCTGTTTTCATCACATCAAAATGAGCGCCAGACAGGCACCCCTTATCTCCAGTTACCGTGACAAAAAAGTCCCCGCGCGAGGCCGCTTCTAAGGATGGCATCACTTCAAACCCGTCCATCACTGCCTCCACCGCCTTAATCGGATCGACTTCCGTGACAATTACCTTGGCACCAAGACCACGAGCGCGCATCGCTACCCCTTTGCCACACCACCCATAACCTATCACCACCACGTTTGTCCCTGCCACCACTAAATTAGTGGTGCGCATGATGCCATCCCACACCGATTGACCTGTACCATACCGATTATCAAATAAATATTTTGAATACGCATCATTGACCGCAATCATAGGAAATAAAAGTGCGCCTTCCTCCGCCATCGCTTTTAGTCTCAGGATGCCAGTAGTTGTTTCCTCACAACCCCCGATCACCTCAGCCACCTGCTCCGGCCTGTGCGTATGTAGTGTCGTAACAAGATCGCCACCATCATCAATGATCAATTGCGGATGCGTATCAAGTGCCGCGCGAATGTGACTCTCATACTCTTCTGCTGTCGCGCCGTACCAAGCGTGAGCCGCGATGCCCTCATGAACCAGACCCGCTACCACATCGTCCTGAGTAGACAGCGGATTAGATGCGACCACCGTCACATCGGCACCGCCAGCTTTCACCACCAACGCCAAATAAGCCGTCTTTGCTTCAAGATGAAGACATATCACTACACGTTTTCCAGCAAACGGCTGATCCCGTATAAATTCTTCTTCCAGCGCCCGCAAAATTGGCATGCGAGCCTTCACCCAATCGATTTTTAATAGTCCACTTTCATATAAACTCGCATCTCTTATGTGTGAATGTTCCAACGTCATTCAATCACCCTCCATGATAATCAAAAAGGCCGCAGCATCTTTCGCTCGACCAACCGTACTACTTGTTTATATCATCAAAATTCAATTAATCCCACACTTATTTGCAAAGAATCGTTGACCTTTTGCATCAACTCATCATTAAGATGCGTGATTTTTTCAGTTAACCGTTGCTTATCAATCGTGCGAATTTGCTCAAGCAACACGACAGAATCCCGCTCCAACCCGTATTCAGAGGAAGTGACCTCGACGTGCGTCGGTAGCTTCGCCTTTTGGATCTGGGCTGTGATCGCCGCGACAATCACGGTGGGGCTAAATCGATTACCAATATTGTTCTGAATGATGAGCACAGGCCTAAAGCCCCCCTGTTCTGAACCAACAACAGGAGAGAGGTCTGCAAAAAATACATCGCCGCGCTTAATGTTCATCGCTACACCCCGCTGACAAGCCGATCGGCGAGTGTCTCCGCTTCTCTTTCCGCATCAAACGATTCAGAAGCAATCCGCAAATTAATGACGGCCATCTCCTGATACCCTTGCTGCAAAAGTTCGCGAATGCGTTGCTTTTTGCGTTCGTGCACATACATTGCCGTTGCCTGCCGAATTAAATTACTGCGCGTTTCCTGTTCTTCAGCCACGAGCCCATCCACCTCATCCAATAAGTACAGCGGCATATTTACAGCGATTCGCCTAGACTTAGACAACGTCAGATCCCCCCAGTACCAGCAAATCCCTTAGGTATTATAACGCATAATGTTGTCTAAGATCCAGTGTACTTGCGCGGCACACGCGCTGTGATCCGACATAGTAACTCATAAGAGATCGTATCTAGTATATCCGCATGGCTTTGTAAAGAAGCCTTACTATCTTTGCGACCACTATAAATAGTTACCGAATCACCAACCTCGGCATCAATTCCGGTCACATTCACCATCAATTGATCCATACAGATCGTGCCAACAATAGGCGCTAACGTCCCGTTCACTTCAACAAATGCACGATTAGCCAATGCTCTTGGAATGCCATCGCCATATCCGGCAGCCACTGTGGCTACTCGCTCGTCCTTTACCGTGACATGCGTTCGTCCATAACTCACCACTTCACCTGCAGACATCTGCGCAATCCGAGTAATAGCAGAACGCAACTGAAGAACTGGTTGCAGATCAATC
>DAIELO010000044.1 GCA_027341705.1 Caryophanales bacterium | reverse complement strand
CAAGTTTTGGGCATGTGTCGTTGATCCTTGGGCCGGAAGGCAAAAAATTAAGCAAGCGAGATGAATCGATCGTTCAATTTATTGAACAGTATCGGGACATGGGATATCTGCCGGAGGCACTCTTTAACTATTTGGCGCTGCTCGGTTGGTCGCCAGGTGGGGAGCAAGAAATTTTCACTAAGGAAGAATTAGTTAGTGTGTTTAGTCTTTCGCGCGTGAACAAAAGTGGAGCGTTTTTTGATCAGGCGCGACTAGCGTGGATGAATGGTCACTATTTAAAAGAGCAGGCAGATGCGACACTGTTGCCGCTAGTTAAGCCGTTAATTCAGTCGTTTGTTGAGGGGCTTTCATTTGCAATTGATGATCAATGGCTAATGGAGTGGATCGCACTTTATAAAGAGAAGCTCAGTCACTTAAGTGAACTTCCGCAAATGGGAGAGACTTTTCTGGTGGAAGTGCCAACACTTGACGAAGAAGCAAAAGCGATGTTAAATCAAGAGACGGCTTCGCAAGTGGTGGTCGTATTTTATCGTTTAGTGCAAGCCGTATCAGAATGGACGGTAGAGAATATTAAGCCACTTTTTAAGGCTGCGCAAGAACAGACGGGCAGTAAAGGCAAGGAACTATTTATGCCCATTCGCGCGGCGGTAATGGGGCAACTACACGGTCCGGATTTGCATCGCTCACTTTTGCTACTTGGGCAAAAAAGGGTGCTCACGCGCTTGCAAAGCGTGCTAAAATAGTCATTATCATTACGAATCCAATAATCAATCGAACGCTAGGAAAAGTATGCGGTAATTGTCGTTACAGAGAGTCTCCACTGTCGTCAGACGGGCTGAAAATGGAGATATTGACAATTCGCAGAATGCCCCTTGCGCGAGCGGGAAGAACCAGGAACAAAGCGTTCCTGTAGTAAAGCCCGACGGTGGCTCGTTAACGCCAGTTGAGTGTGCGCACATCGCGCAAAGCAGAGTGGAACCGCGGGACACCGTCTCTGACCTAGTCAGGACGGTTTTTTTATGGGGAAAAGGAGTGTTGTAGAATGTTTCGCCGCATTCGTGAAGACATCGCTTTCGTCAAAAAAATGGATCCAGCGGCACGTTCGAGCTTTGAGATTTTTTTGACGTATTCGGGATTGCACGCGATTTGGTATTACCGTTTGGCTCACTTTTTTTATCGCTGTCAATGCTTTACGGTCGCGAGAATCATCTCGCAGTTTGCTAGGTTTATCACAGGCATTGAGATTCATCCTGGGGCGACGATCGGTCGTTGCTTATTCATCGATCACGGTAGTGGGGTAGTGATTGGGGAGACAGCGATCGTCGGGGATTATGTGGTGTTGTACCAAGGCGTCACGCTCGGCGGTACTGGGAAGGAAAAAGGCAAACGGCATCCTACTATTGGTAATCATGTGTTGATTGCCACGGGAGCCAAGGTGCTAGGATCACTGACGGTGGGCGATTACGCGCGGGTTGGCGCGGGTTCGATTGTGCTGCACCCGGTACCTGCCAATTCGACGGTGGTGGGTATTCCTGCTCGGGTGGTGATTCAAGATGGCAAACGGGTTGAGGATGATTTGAATCAGACTGATTTGCCAGATGTGATCGGTGAGGAGTGTAAACTGTTGCAACAGCGCGTGAATGAGTTGGAGCAGCGGTTGGCTGAATTGGAAACGTCGTTACATCAAGTGAAGGAAGGTGATCAAGTTGGCCATTCGGCTGTATAACACGTTGTCGGGGAAAAAGGAACCGCTGGAGACATGGGAACCTGGGGTGGTCAAAATGTACTCCTGTGGCCCGACGGTATATAATTTTTTTCACATTGGCAATGCACGAGCTTTTGTCACGTTTGACATGATTAGGCGTTATTTGAAGTACCGTGGCTACCAAGTGAAGTTTGTGCAAAATTTTACGGACGTGGACGACAAACTAATCAATAAGGCGAATGAATTACAAAGTACTGTCGAGGACGTGGCCAATCGTTTTATCGAAGAGTATTTTATTGACGCCAAGACGATCGGTATTGACGCGGCGGATGTGCACCCACGCGTGACGGGGACGATGGAGGAAATCATCGCTTTTATCGACGGATTGGTCAAGTCAGGGTATGCCTACGTGGCCGGTGGGGATGTGCTCTTTGAAACGCCGAAATTCAAAGCGTATGGCAAGTTGTCTAAACAATCGTTGGAAGAATTATTGTCGGGAACGCGAATTGAGGTTTCAGACATTAAGCGCCACCCGACGGATTTTACGCTTTGGAAGGCGGCAAAGCCTGGAGAACCGTGGTGGGATAGTCCTTGGGGTAAGGGGCGTCCAGGGTGGCATATTGAGTGCTCTGCGATGATTCACAAGCACCTTGGCGATCATATTGACATCCATGGTGGCGGGCATGACTTAGTGTTTCCGCATCATGAAAATGAGATTGCCCAAAGTGAGGCGCTATTGGGTGCGCCATTGTCTCGATATTTCATGCATAATGGATATATTAACATCAACAACGAGAAAATGTCGAAATCACTTGGCAACAGCGTCAATGTGCGGGATTTGGCACAGAAATACGATCCCCGGGCGTTGCGGTTGTTTCTCATTTCGGCGCATTATCGTAATCCGATTAACTTTTCAGACGAGGTGATGCAGCAGATGGTGGCGGCAATGCAGCGTATTGATGCCAGCTATGAGCATCTGGTGTTGCGTTTGCAGTCGTCATTTTTGCCTGAGGGTGAAGCGATTGATCTATCTGCCTTTGAAACTCGTCTGGTTGAGGGGATGGACGATGACTTCAATTCCGCCGTCGCCACTGGGGTGTTATTTGACCTAGTGCGAGAGATTAATATGTACTTGCGCACAGATCAGTTGACAAGAAATGGCTTGCTTTCGTATAAGGAAAAATTGGATGCTTGGTTGAATTTATATGGACTGGTTCAACGTGAGCAAGTGGCAGATAATGACGAAATCGAGCGTCTCTTGGAGGAACGGATGACGGCGCGCAAGGCGCGGAATTTTGCGCGCGGCGATGCGATTCGTAATGAACTGGAAAAAATGGGTGTGCATGTGGAGGATACGTCTCAAGGCACGCGCTGGTGGCTAGAATAAGATGATGAGTGAAGAAGCGGCTTTTTTACTTTCTCCGTTGATTCTCGCGTATGTTGGGGATGCAGTTTGGGAAATTGAAGTGAGGACTCGTTTAGTACAAGAGGGCGAGCGTAAGCTTCGCCAACTTCACCACATGGCGGTAAGTAAAGTGCGCGCGGAAAATCAGGCGGATCGTTTGCGAATCATTATGGATACGTTGTCCACGCGTGAACAGATGGTGGTCAAACGCGGACGTAACGCGAAATCCGGATCGACACGCCATCATAACAAGATCACAGATTATCGGGCAAGCACAGGGGTAGAGGCGCTGCTTGGGTATTTGTATTTGTGTGGTAACACGAGCCGGCTCCAAGAAGTCATCGAGCAATTGTATACGACAAAGGAGGAAAAAGTTTGAACAATCGTTTTAGCAATTCACAACCCCGCAGGAGTTCAGGGGCAGGTAGTAAAAGTCGAGATGCCGGGAGCGGGATGCGGTCGGATCGGACTAGTTCAGAAGGACGGAGTACTAGCTATCGCGGAACGCGCACCACGGAAGAGCGAGGAAGTGGGTTTACCACAAGGCGTGGCACGAGTGCGCGGCCTACGCGTGATGATTGGGGCGGCGCAAAACGCGATGACCGTGGTGGCGCACGGCGTGATGACCGTGGCGGTGCAAGGCGTGACGAGAACGCGCGGGAGACGGCACCGCTTGAGTACATTATTGGTCGTCGTTCGATCATGGAAGCCATTCGGAGCAAGCGTCCCATTAATAAATTATTAGTTCAAGACGGATTGATTAGTGGTTCGATTGGTGAAATCATCGACGAAGTAAAAGCGCAAGGCGCATTTGTGCAGACAGTATCGCGGGCAAAATTAGATGATTTGTCCCATAAGGGCGTTCATCAAGGGTTACTGGCTTATATTGCTGCAAAAGAGTATGCGGAGCTAGAAGACATTGTGGAACGGGCCAAAGCGAAAAAACCAGGCATCATATTAGTGCTGGACGGCATTATCGACCCACAAAATTTTGGCGCGATTCTGCGCTCGGCAGATGGCGCAGGTGCAGCAGGTGTGATCATCCCCAAACGTCGGGCGGTGCCGCTTACAGGTAGTGTTGGCAAAGCTTCAGCTGGTGCGATAGAACACGTGCCGGTGGCGCGCGTGGCTAATTTGAGCCAGACGATTCAAGAGTTAAAAGCGCAAGGGTTTTGGATCATCGGTGCTGATGCGAGTGCAAAAGAACATTATTGGCAAATGGATTTGACTGGCCCAATTGTGTATGTAATTGGCAGTGAAGGCAGTGGGATGAGTAGATTAGTAGCAGAACACTGTGATTTTTTAGTAAAGTTGCCAATGCGGGGTGAGTTAAATTCGCTTAATGCTGGCGTGGCTGCGGCTGTACTTCTGTACGAAGCCGTTCGGCAACGGAGCATATAGGCATTCAAATTATTGGAATGAGCCGTTTTGCGCATTGACCCTATTGGAAACCATCTAGTATACTGTCAATACTAGTTGCTAGACTGGACTCTTCGGGGGGATGGGCATGGTTGTAGATTTATCGCTCAGGGTTGGGCGAATTCTCGAAGACATCCCGGATGAAACAATCGTAGAATTCGTACGGGTTGGTGACGGTGAGGCACTTGATTTTTTAATTCAAAAGTATAAAAGCTTCGTACGAGGCAAGGCGCGTTCTTATTTTTTGATTGGTGCAGATCGTGAAGACATTGTGCAGGAAGGCATGATTGGCCTATATAAAGCCATACGTGATTACCGAGACGATAAGTTGGCATCTTTCAAAGCGTTTGCGGAGCTCTGTATTACTCGTCAAATCATCACGGCCATCAAGACGGCAACAAGGCAAAAGCACGTACCGCTCAATTCATATATATCTTTGGACAAGCCAATTTATGATGAGGATTCAGATCGCACCTTGATGGATGTGATCGGTGGAGTTCGAGTGGCGGATCCTGAGGAATTGGTAATTCATAAAGAGGAATTTTCAGACATTGAGTACAAGATGGCTGAATTGCTTAGTGAACTTGAGCGTAATGTGCTTTTACTTTACTTAGACGGACGTACTTATCAAGAGATTGCTGGTGATTTGAGCCGTCACGTAAAATCCATTGATAATGCGTTGCAACGGGTAAAGCGAAAACTGGAGAAGTATCTTGAAGAACGTCTTGCTTAAACTGGATGATTTTGTGGTTAAGGATGAGCGATCATGTCTAAACTAGTAAAACTGCACCATGTGCATTGACTTTACAAACATTTCTATGATAAAGTATTCGGGGAATTTTTCGATTGCGGAAGGAGGTGTTCCGCATGCGTGTGACCATCACATTGGCTTGTACGGAATGCAAACAACGGAATTACACAACCATTAAAAACAAGAAGAACAATCCCGATCGTATTGAATTCAAGAAATTCTGTCGGTATTGCAATACTCATACAGCTCACCGTGAAACTCGCTAATCATTCATTAGCTTGCGGCGAATTAGGGAGGTGCTGAGGTAGTGAATGAATCCTCTGAGCGGGTGAGTGCAAGGACCTCGATTTTCGGGTCTGCAATTATGTACTTTCGGGACGTTTTTGCTGAGATCAAGAAAGTGCGCTGGCCAAAGCGCAAAGAATTGTTTTCAGACACCGTGACGGTAGTCATACTGTCAGTGGTGGTATTTTTATTGACTTACGGATTTGATGTATTGGTGACGCATGGCATGCAGGCAATCGGCATCGCTAATGGGTGAGAATATGGCAGGAGGTACGGGTTCTTACCCGTCGACAATGGACAATCAACTGGAAAAGCACTGGTACGTTGTACACACGTACTCTGGGTATGAGAACAAAGTCAAAGACAACTTAGAACGTCGAGTCGCGTCGATGGACATGTCCGACAAAATTTTTCGTATACTTGTACCAACTGAGGAAGAAATCGAAGTCAAGAACGGCAAGCGCCGCCCTGTGAAGCGCAAAGTGTTTCCAGGGTATGTGATGGTCGAGATGATCATGACGGACGACTCGTGGTATGTAGTGAGAAATACCCCTGGCATCACAGGGTTTGTCGGTTCAAGTGGGGCAGGATCTAAGCCGATACCGCTGCATGCAAGTGAAGTGGTATCGATTATGAGGCACATGGGCGAAGAAGACGTCAAGATGCGTTTTAACTTTGAACTAAAAGAGCCTGTGCGCATTATCTCGGGTCCATTTGCTGACTTTGTAGGTACCATTGATGAAATTGATCAAGAGAAGCAAAAGGTGCGCGTGCTAGTTTCCATGTTTGGACGTGACACTCCTGTGGAACTTGATTTTGATATGATTGAGAAATTATAATACAGACTGCTGTATGCAAAGGCTACGATGTGTTAATTGGCTCGTAGTGGGAGGTCGTGGGGTGCCCTGCGCCCGTCATACCACATTTTGAGGAAAGAGAGGTGTGTCCTGTGGCGAAAAGAATTATGAAACTCGTTAAACTCCAGGTTCAAGGAGGAAAAGCCACTCCGGCACCGCCGATTGGCCCTGCACTGGGTCAAGCAGGTGTTAACATCATGCAATTTTGTAAGGAATTCAATGCCAAAACAGCGGAGCAAATCGGTACCATCATTCCGGTAGTGATTACGGTATACGAGGATCGTTCGTTCACGTTTGAATTGAAAACCCCACCAGCTTCGGTGTTGCTTAAAAAAGCAATCGGCATCGAATCCGGTTCGGGCGAACCGAATAAGACAAAAGTCGGCAAGATTTCCCGCGACAAGGTTCGCGAAATTGCTGAAACGAAAATGGTCGATCTCAATGCGGCTACTGTCGAGGCAGCGATGCGCATGATCGAAGGCACGGCACGCTCGATGGGAATCACCGTAATCGAGTAAGGGTCGGGTGTGGCCTTTACACGTGGGAGGAGCGGCGCAAATTAGAGTCACCGCTTCGTAGACCACCAATAAGGAGGATTGTACATGGCTGGAAAGAAGTACATGGATGCGGTAAAGCTCGTTGAAAAAGACAAGCTGTACGATCCAGCAGAAGCATTTAACCTTTTGAAACAAACATCCACTGTTAAGTTCGACGCAACGGTTGAAGTAGCATTTAAGCTGGGGTTAGACCCACGCAAAAACGATCAACAAATTCGCGGCGCAGTCGTGTTGCCACATGGTACAGGACGCTCCGTGCGACTGATCGTATTTGCAAAAGGCGACAAGGCGAAAGAAGCAGAACTAGCAGGTGCTGATGTGGTTGGCGATGAAGATTTAGTGAGCCGCATTGCTGGTGGTTGGATGGAATTTGATGCTGCGGTGGCAACGCCTGACATGATGGCGAGCGTTGGTAAACTAGGCCGCATTTTAGGCCCCCGCGGATTGATGCCAAATCCGAAAACAGGCACGGTAACGTTTGACGTAAAACGCGCAGTCGAAGAAGTGAAAGCGGGTAAAGTGGAATACCGTTTGGATAAAGGTGCCAATGTTCATGCCGTACTCGGCAAGGTATCTTTTCCGATGGAAAAACTCCTTGAGAACTTCAACACGGTGCTGGAAGCTTTGCAAAAAGCGAAACCAGCGGCAGCGAAAGGTCAATATGTTCGCGGTGTGAGTATCAGCAGTACGATGGGACCTGGCATTCCGCTTGATGTGTAAGCGTGGCAAGTTGGTCCGCTAATTACAAGTATGTCTGACTGCAGACAGCAGGTGCCGGTTGACGGCTTAATCCAATTTGCCTGCCGAGGTCGAGGACACTGAATGGGTGTATACCTATCAGAACGGTCTTCGTCATCGGCGGAGGCCGGTTGATTTTTGTAAGGGGGTGTAATAATGGGTGTGCGTGAAGAAAAAGCAGTATTGGTTGATGAGATCGCAAGTAAACTCAGTCAATGCAAAAGCGCGATTGTTACTGATTATCGTGGTCTGACTGTGGCGGAAGTGACAGTATTGCGTAAAAGATTACGTGAAGCTGGCATTGAGTATCG
>DAIELO010000043.1 GCA_027341705.1 Caryophanales bacterium | reverse complement strand
ACCGAAGAAAACAGAATCTGTGGTGGATATCATGGCAATGCGAGAAATCCATTCCTTTCATCCTCTCAGTTGATGCACAAAACAGAAGGGATAGTGAACGAGTGATGTTGTAAGTGCTATTTTAAACGTATAAGTAATAGTATATTCTACGATCGTATGATGGAGAGCATGATTATGGACGGGGTCATGAAAGATGCACCCATTAGAGTCACGGCAAATGGCGGATGATGGGTATATTGGGGATCTAAGAGTTAAGATAGATAAGTTGCTTTTTTTATTTTAAAGTTGTTTTGGTGATTTGTCACATTTTGTCCGAGAAAGTTATGACGAAAAACTTTGAAATTTAGTAATCTGACTACTGTATACTTATGGTGGGATTCCGATGAAGTTTAGGGGGAATGAACATGGGAACAGCATTCTTGGGGGAAATGGAAATAACAACGATTGATGCTGCTTTACAAGTCGCACCAGTCTTACATTCAATTTTGATGATTCGCGAACCGCATTGTTTGCTCATTTGCGATACGGAAAAAGTGCTGTATTCAGGATTCAGCGAAAAATTCGACTTGAAAATCCGAAAGGACGATTTGATTAATCCGAAATGGGTGATTGCGGAGGCCATCCAACAAAAAAGTATAAATACAAAATTTGTTGATTTTGCAAACTCCACGCTTGGTATCGCTTACGTGGGATACGCTGCGCCTGTATTGAATGAACTCAGTCAAATTATTGGTGCGATTGGGTGGTATACGACAACGCACATGGAAGAAATACGGCGAGAGCTAAATGAAATCAACCATGCGATGCAAGAAATTGACGCCGCAAGCCACATGATTGCAGAATCTTCGATGACGCTAGTTTCTGAGGGTGAACAGTTGGCGACAGTGGCTCAACAATTACATGAACGATCTGAGAATATGGCAGAAGCGAGTCGGTTACTTCATGATATTTCGATGCAAACGCAAATTTTAGGGTTAAACGCAGCCATTGAATCTGCTCGTGCTGGTGAATATGGTCGAGGTTTTTCGGTAGTGGCGAATGAAGTACGTATGCTGGCAACCGCAGCCAAGACGTCTACGAAAGAAATTGATTCGCAAATCTCTTTTATCCAGCAATCGATTGATCAAGTAAACAATAATGCATCGCAAAACTCTTCGCTTTCCGAAGAAATAACGGCTAGCATCGAGGAATTAGCTAGTTCGATTACATCTGTTTCCGCATCGGTTGGGAAAATTAATGAATGGAATAAATTGCATTAAACTTGCGAGTTATTTCGCCAGTTTCCTATGAAAATTTCATTAAGGCAGATATTCGTGCAAGGTAACTTTCGGTATGCTCGGGTCGGTTAGCAACACAAACCGTCCTTATTTTGTTACATACAAATCCAGTGACGTAAGTAACCTCGGTGCGTTGCTACCGAGCGACTAATATTCAGCGCTTTTACATAAAATAACAAGAATTCTCATCCTGAAAATGGTGTCAGCCATTTTGGTAGGGGAGGTTCATTTACTGAAAACCAGACGGTGGGTGTTTATATGGGAATACACGCATTTTTCAAAAGTTTAAACGAATTGGAACGTATTTATCGTGCTCCCGGGAAGTTCAAATACGAAGAGCACAATATTTCCAGCCATAGTTTCAAAGTTGCTCAATATGCGCAATTTTTGGGGACTGTCGAAGAAATGAATGGCGCAAACATCAACTGGAAGTCGCTTTATGAGAAAGCGTTGAACCACGATTATGCAGAGGTTTTTATCGGCGATATTAAAACACCAGTGAAATATGCTTCGATGGAACTGCGCAAGTTGCTTTTGGATGTGGAAGAAGAAATGACAAAGAAGTTTATCGATAAAGAACTTCCAGATGAATTTAAGAGTCTTTACCGTGAGAAATTGAAAGAAGGAAAAAATGAAACTTTAGAGGGAAAGATTTTGCAAGTCGCAGATAAAATGGACCAGGTGTACGAAGCGTACCAAGAAATCCAAAGAGGAAATATTGAACCTGATTTTGTTAAGATGTACAAAGATGCATTGAACGTGATTCAAAATGTAGACCTTTATTGCGTGACGTATTTTTTAGATATCATTTTGCCTGATATGCTAAGCGAACGCCACGTGTTCGGCATTGATCTTCAAGCGATTACCAATGAAGTGTTGACAAAATAATTAAATTCTAGAATATAGGTGATATGTTCAATGAGACTTCAACTAATCCGCCACGCCACACTATGGTTTGCATCCCGAAACTTATCATTATTCGTCCGATTTTTACCTAATTGTATGCGTTGAAAGCGCGAGTAGATTGGGGTATTCTTGAACTAGAATGTTCGCGGATTAGCAAATCGCGGCGAATGTACAGAAAAAGTGAGCGTGGTGAGTGACATGGATCTGCAATTGGGGATACCGCCGCAAACGGTATCCGTAGCCCAACTCATTCGCGAATATTTGCAACAAGTGTCAGCGCAAGCGGGGCAAAAAGAGCAAAATTACGTGGTGGCGTCTGGCAATAACATCATGCACGGTCAAGCGCCAACGTTGCTGGATTTGTATGCATGAATCAGTTAACGAATAATATGGAGCGGTCGTCGCAAAGTAAATTACAAAAGGAGACGACCCATGCCTGATGTAGAAAAATCAGCCAAAAGGAAAGCCTACGCCATCTACGCGGTATTGCTTTTTTTGATGGTGGTCATAATCGCTGTGAGTGTCGTCAGCGCCTTCCACGCGAATACGATCAACGATGACACTGGTTGGGCGATTCGCAACGGATGGTACTTACTGACGCAAGGGTTTCACTATCGGTTGACCAGTTCTTGGGTAGTGAATCATCCGTATCAGTCGACCGGGCCGGAATGGCTGACAGACGGTTTATTGTACGTTCTCTATGCCAACACAGGCTGGACGGGTTTAGTGGCATTGGTGCAACTTGCCTTGTGGAGTGGCATGTTCCTGACCTATTGGCTTACAAAAAAGAATGGTTCCACGATCACACTATTGTTCGCCTTGATCGTGTTCATGGCAGGCATGTCCAACTTTTTGGTGGATCGCCCGCAGATGTTTAGCTATCTCTTTTTCGTGTTCTACCTGTGGTGGCGTCAAATGCGGGATAAATCGGATTCGTTGACGCAAGTACATCGCGCGGTCCACGTGTTGAAAAGTCAATGGATCTGGTTGCTGGTTATGCCGTTGTGGGCGTCGATGCACGGCGGATTTGCCTTATTCTATCCGCTGTTCGTGATCGATATGGTGGTATCACGGTCATATCGGTCATTGTGGGTCGTGCCGGTGACGATGATGGAAATTGTGGCGGTCATGCCGAATCATTTGTACAATTTGCTTTACCCGTTTTTGTGGCAATCGGTGCCCTACGATCGTTACATCACCGAAGTCATGCCGATGGGCTTTGCTGGTTCTAGTGTCCCTATCATGATCGTTCTGGCGGGTGCGGGTGTGTTGGTGTGGCGAACGATGAAGAACGTGGATCGAGTGGTACTCGTCTTCTTGGGATTATTCGCCTTACATTCAGTTCGCAATTTACCATTTTATACATTGTGGATTTTATGGTTTTTTTCGGCATTTCGTGCGGAAGACTGGCTGCCATCGTGGGCGACAAGGTTACGTAACATCGCAGCATGGGATCGGCTGTGGTATGCAAACACGAGTCGCTTGACTGGTTGGCTGATGACAGTAGGAACAGCGGCATTGCTCATTCTGTATCCCTGGATACATCCGAACGTTCATGCGTTTCAAGATGCTGTAGTGGTGGATAATACAGCCCTGCAATACGTGGTGAAACATGCGAATACTTTGGACTACATTGGTTACGAGCCGATGCAATATTCGGATGAACTGACGCTATGGGGTGATCAGAATTATTTGGAGAGCCAGCAAGACGTGTGGGCAGGCGTTATTTCTCCAAAAACTGAACCGAATTTGACGATGAACGTAATGAAGGTAGATTCAGGACAATTGCCACTTACCAAGGCATGGGGGTACGGGAAGATGCGGTACATTCTCGTACGTAATGGTTCGCTCGTGGATAACGAAGTAAAACTGTTGCCTTCTGTATGGAGGCTAGCATTTCACGACCAATACGCCACCGTGTATGTGCGGAGGCGATTGCCTGCCACAATGTAGACATTCTGGCAGGAATCTTGTAAACTACGGTGTCATGCTCTCCACACATTCATTCCGATTTTTCGATAGCCATCTTAATGGAGGCCACTTGAATCGTGTGCCTTAACGTTAGGTGCGCTTTATTTAAATCCGCTACTTCTACAATGGTGCTATACAAATCAGGGTGTTCGCTGACAATCGATTCATGTAAAGGCAATTCAAAAAGTTCGTTAAGCATGGTGATCGTGATATTGTGTTTATTCGTGTTTAACAGTTGTTCCAGCTCAGTATATGATTGTCGATGAGCTAAATTTGTAATCAACTTATATAATTCCATGCTACTGTATTCCATCGGAGTGCATTCATATCCTCTCTTATTAACGAAGAAAGGCACCGTAACATATATATCATGCTTGTCACTATTTTTACGGCAACCCAGCTGTCATAGCATGTCGCTTTAGACCTGCGGCTTTGTGTCCTTACCTTTCGGCAAGTTTACCTTTATCGTTTTATTTTTGTATAAATATTTGTCAACATTTATCATACGCTAAAACATGCAGGATTACCAGATGAAATTGAATCAATCGAATTTTCTGTGACGTGACAATCACAGGGTGATCTCCAAGCCCATTAAGGAGACATCATCATTCCACCGTTTCTTGCCTGTAAAGGTTTCGATTGTTGATAGGATGTGGTGGGTTAAAGGATGGATGCTAAGCGCGTGGTGGGTGACCATCTCTTTTGCGATGCGTCGTGATGAAAATTGTTCTCCTTTTTCATTGAACACGTCCGTTAATCCATCGGAATAAAGCATCAGCTTATCCCCTAGTTGCATTTGTAAATCAAACGATTGGTACGTCACCCCTCTCATAATTCCCAGTGGCATATCTCCCTCCTCCAAATAGTCAATTTCACCATTATCATGTAGGAAAATAGGCGCGGGATGTCCGCCTCTGGCATAGGTTAATCGTAAAGTGGCAAGGTCAAGCACGGCATAAAAGAGGGTAAAATAAGATTCGGTGACGAGAAAATCTCCGAATCGCTCATTCATAGACGTCAGTAACTCGCCAGGATGATATGATTGCATACGTTCATTTTCATTTTCAGAAGGTCGAATAAAATAATTAATCGCAATGGCATTTAATGCAGCAGAGACACCGTGCCCCATCACATCGAGAACGTAAAAGCCAAGGTGTTGATTATCCAACAGAATGACATTGATCATATCGCCAGCAAGAAAACTACTAGGGATATACTCCCACGCCATCGCAACTCCCGATACTTTAGGTAAATGATGAGGCAAAAATGCTTTTTGCAAGGTGGCAGCATGTTCCAGTTCACTTTGCATGCGTTCATGATGTGTCTGCAGTTCACTTTGTAATGTTATTTTTTCTGTAATATCTTGAATCGTCCAGATCAAACCTTGGGAGGGATCGTCACGATCGAGTAAAGTGCCATAAATTTCTCCCGTAAATATCGTGTTATCTTTTCGTTGAAACGTATATTCCTGATGGATGATTCCCTGAGTGGCATCGCACAATAAATGGTAATACGATCCAAAATGCTGGAAGCGTTCCTCACTGCTATAAATGATGCGAAAACTTTGACCGATTAATTCGTACTCCTCATAGCCGAACAGTTCAGTAATCCTGTGATTCGCACGAAGAATAACGCGGTCAAGGGACGATAGGAAAATGCCAATGCCGATATTGTTGATCAGATTAAAACGTATTTTAGCTTCCATGGCTAATTGCTGTTTGGAAACTTCTTGCAATCGGATGGCTTCCCATCGCTTTAAAATGTTTTGAAGCGTATAGGTCAGGTCAGTCAGTAAACTTATGATTTCTTTTGAAAAATAAAAGCGTTCTTCACTTTTCACCACCAGTTGTAATCCAGCCTCCTGATCATGAAAAAAGATCGCTTGCTCCGTCATCGGATGCGACCAAGGAACTCCCTGTTGGCTTATGGTCTGTTGCAAAAGCGCAGGGGAAGTAAGTGAGGCAACAGGGAGGGGGTGGTTTGTGAGTCGTGTGTTTTGTTGGATAGCAAGGATTTGGGCATGAGGGTCTTCTGTCTCTCCCTGCTGGATGTAGATCAGCATGCCATCGGTCATGTTTGCTAATGTCTCTACCACCGTTTGGTATAGCGCGAGGGAGGACGAAACTGAAAACGCTTTTTGCTGAATCAATAAAATCGCTTGCTGATAGAAACGTTGGCGCAATAGACGTCGCAGTAAAAGCTGAGTGATAAAATCAATGAGAAAAATTAACATAAAAATAGAAAAAATAGGAGAAATCAGATTGCTTTCTGATTGCCAAAAGGCTTGTTGCACTGCTCTAGTCGTCCATTGAATATGAAGTTGCCACGGGAGATCATTGATCGTTGTCGATGTGTCCGTATGAGAAGAAGGGAGTGGCGATTCTGCGGAGCCTACCGAGGAAGTGGGAGTAGTCCACTTCCCATGATTCCATTGGGAGATGATCGTGTGTCGTTGTGCATCCCAAAGCGTGACCATCATATTGGGTGGTATGTTTACTTGTGAGAAATTGGAGACTTGAAAAGGTGTACTAATATACCCAAGTACATGATGATGTGTATCGATTACTCGAATTTTCATCGGGATCACCCACTGATGTAGGCTTGTGGCATAGGTGGGAACACCAATAAGTTCCTGTGGACGACCTAGTATCTGCGTAAAAGAATTTGGCAAAGGAATCGGTGATGAAGATAATTTCTGACTTGACCAAATGATGTGTTGCCCTGACGGATCTTCAATATCCACGGAGGTAATGCCAGGGTGGGAATGCTGAAATGCAGTAAATATGGTTTGTAACTTGGAGGTGGGGCGTAAATGGTCGGAAGCATAGGAAAATAAGAGGCTTTGCAAAAAAACTAAATCATCATACCGCTGATCCGCTAGTGAACGAATTTGAAGCGCTGTGCGAAATGCGGTCATTGAAGCTTGGGATTGCAGTTTCACCTTTGTTTGATGGTATAAGGTGATGCCTTGGTTCAGGGCAAGTATCAAAAAAATAATGAAAAATAGGTAAAAAACACCATTCGTCATGCGCAAAATTCGACGATCGTGTTTGGCAAAGTAACGTTGATGAGGTAAGGAAACAGAGGATCGAACGGCAGAGAGAGAGACCAATCCCTTAGTTATTATCGATTTATCAGTCAATACCAATGCCATCCCTTATGTCAGTATTGGACTAGTTATTCTAAATCTTTTACAGGTGATTTTTGTGCAGATTGAAGTTTACGCATCTTCTCTACCAACTGTTGCTTTTTATCTAACGCGGTTTGGTGCTCTGTCCCACTCGCGATCTCATTTGACTTATTGCGTTTACCACTGCTTGGCACATTTCCATGTGAGTTGGGTTGACGCTTGCGGTTTTCTGCTCTTGGCATAATAATCTCTCCCATTCTTATAGATCATAGATCCCATCAATTATAACGCGTTGTATTGAACTTTGCATGTTGTTTGATTATATGGACTGAAAAAAGAAATAGGACGGTTGTCAGCCGCCCTATGATCTGCATTTGATTCAATTAGCTTTTGGCAAATTGCATTTCAATGTCTAGCTTGACTGCGTCGCCCACCAGTACGCCACCGGCTTCTAGAGCGGCATTCCAAATCAAACCGAAATCCGCGCGGTTAATTTTTCCGGATGCTACGACACCAATTTTATCGTTGCCCCAAGGATCTTTTGCGGGACCCTGAATTTCGCAATCCAACGCGACCGGCTTGGTAGTTCCTATGATAGAAAGATTCCCTTCCAGAACGTACTCGTTGTCACCTTTATGCACGAGATGGGTGCTTTCAAAGGTAATATGTGGTTGTTCCTCAACCTTGAAAAAGTCGACAGAGCGTAAGTGAGTGTCACGATCCGAATTGCGAGTATCAATGCTGTTCGGATCGAT
>DAIELO010000042.1 GCA_027341705.1 Caryophanales bacterium | reverse complement strand
CAGCACTTACAATCACCAGACCACTTATGCCACTGTCGCTGACCCCGGCATTACTGAGCCGGATCAACTGTACCTAGGCTATAAAGGTCTGCCACAGACCACCCTCAAATATGGTCAGCAACGCATCCAGCTGGATAATGAACGTTTCATTGGCAACGTCGGCTGGCGACAGATCGAGCAGACCTATGACGCTTTTTCAGTCGTCAACACCAGTCTGCCGGATACCACCATCAACGCCGCTTACCTGAGTCGGGTGCATCGGGTATTTGGCGACTACACCAATGTCCCGCCCGGTACGTTCAGTTCCCAGTCACCCCTCTTGAATATTCATTACCAGGGCATCCCGCACTTAGGGGTCAGTGCCTACAGTTATCTGATCGACCTGCGCAACATTGCTCCAGCACTGCTGCCGGCCTATGCTTCTACCCGCACCAACGGGCTTCGGGCTACCGGTGCCCTACCGATCGGTCCGGTGACCAAGATTCTCTACACCGGCGAATATGCTCAGCAAAGTAATGGCTGGGATAACCGCCTGCCTGCCTTCAATGTGCGCTATTACCTCGGCGAACTGGGTATTGAATGCTCCGGCATGACCATCAAAGCCGCACAGGAACTGCTCGGCGGGGATGGAACCCAGGCGTTTCAGACCCCGCTGGCCACCCTGCATGTCTTTAACGGCTGGGCCGATATGTTTCTGCAAACACCGGCACAAGGGCTGAAAGACACCTACGGCACCTTTGGCTACACCTTGGCCAATGACTCCGTCAGCGTCATGTATCATGATTTCCGTTCTGACCAGAAATCCATCCATTACGGCACCGAGTGGGATGCCCAGGCACTGCATCATTTTGGCAAGCACTACAGTGTTGGTGCCGCCGTGGGTGCCTATCACAGCATCACGATGATTGCTCAAACCGGTTATGCGCCTTCGACCCCATCGACGACCAAGGCATGGATCTGGGGGCAGATCACCTACTGAGTAACAGGGAAGACAAGACAGGCCATTCGTCTGGAGGTGGCGAAATATCGCTGCCTCCAGCAGTACAGGAAATCAACCAACCGGACTACTGACGAAGGTCTAGTGCCTGCCGCCAGTGCTAAAGATGAAGGGCAACGATGAACAAATGTGAATGCTCGGTTAAGGCGTCGTGAACACAAACGGGTCAAAGGTGCTGACAGGTCCGAGCCAAAAATGGCATTGCGATCAAGTGTGTATCCCCCTCATTTGGCACACCGTGACTATCATGATCGCCGGCGTATAGAGCACATCCGACCCCTTCGAAAAACAGTGTGGAACAGGGCAAGCCCATTGTGCTGCCGCTTTAGTGGCAGGCGAACCCTAACCTAGCCTAACTTTAACAACCGGCCCAAAAAACGAGGGGGTTTCTTGATTACTTTCGGACATTTGAAATTTTTCAGTATTGGTTTTATTGGGTATTTTTCTAGAAGTCAAAAAAAGTGCCATAATCGTAAAAGTGGCTCTAGCCAATTTCCGGGTTATCGGGCAGGCTGAAGGATTGCAATTGATCAGTGGCAGCCCATGTACATTCGTGAAACAAGAACCAAAAGTAAAATCACCGGTGAGGGGTATTACACCTATCGATTAGTACACTGTGAACGTGTGAGTGGGACAGTGCGCCAGATCACTTTGCTCAACCTGGGAAAACACTTTGCGCTGGAAAAAGACGAATGGCCGTTGCTCTGTAATCGAATCGAGCAATTGCTACATCCTCAACCCTTTCTGTTTGATTTGAGTTGTCCCATCACCATAAATTGTCATGGAGATCAAATGACTCGATTTGGCGTTCGATACCTCTTGCAAAAATATGTCGCCGTTAGCGCAAACATAGCTCCGTCCCTGACCGGAAAGCGAATTCACCCCCATTCTTTGCGCCACACGACCGCCATCCATCTGCTCAAAGCTGGGATCGATTTCGCTACCATCAGCCAATGACTCGGCCATGCGAGTTTGAACACAACAATGCGATACGCTCGGGCCGATCTTGACCTGAAGCGACAAGCTCTTGCCTAGGTATTTCCCGAGGCAATGGCTCCACCGAAAGGCGGTGCCTACATCTACCGTGGCAACGATATTACCGACTGGCTTCGTCGGCTTTGCTGATTATGTGGAGTGATCTCAAGCCACTGATACAGGAAACGTTGCAATATCAAACATGTCAGCAGACGAATCCACATAACTGAATACTCAACATAAGATACAGGAAAGTCGTACATGAGTGACATCTGAACGCTTTGGTCGCACCAAACGCAGCAGGGTACGATTCCATATATAGCAAATTTAATAAAAAAATTGTTATAAATCAACAAGATAAACTAATGAAATGGTGCCGGCAAGAGGAGTCGAACCCCCGACCTTCGCATTACGAATGCGCTGCTCTACCAACTGAGCTATGCCGGCACGAAGTACTGCGATTCTAGCCTGACTGAGAGCCAGACACAACATGAACCGAACCAGCAACTATAGATTACAGCCAAACTGCCCAGCCTAGACATAATGTGACAATTTTTGTCAGTCAATAAAATATACATCTATTAACATCGGCAAAAAAACTGGATCTATAATACTTGCAAGGCTGGTACAGTTCCTGCAATATCAGCCTCAGCGCTGAAGGGGCCACCCACCAGCCACCACCAAACTGAGGATAGAAACCATGAAGAAACAACAAGGCTTTACGCTGATCGAACTGATGATCGTGGTTGCGATCATTGGCATTCTGGCAGCTGTAGCCATCCCTGCTTACCAGAACTATACCATCCGCGCCCAGGTCTCCGAAGGTACTTCGCTGGTTTCTGGCGTTGAGACTGCATTCGCAGAAACCTACGCTAATACTGGAACAGCCTATTCACTAAATAGCGATATTGGCATTGCAAGCTCGGTTCAAGGCACATATGTACAGTCAGTATCATTAAGTGGCCCAGCGTCGATTACGGTGACCTACGGCGGCAGTGCCGTCAACACAGCTATTGCTGGCAGCACCATCATGATGTTTGCTTATAAATCTCCCAACGGAGACATCACTTGGGTCTGCAACAATGGCACATCAACAGTAAATACCTTAAAAAATGTTGGATTACTGTCCATTGCACTAGGTACTAATGCCGCACCTGCTGCTACTGGCACAATTACTAATGGAGCCTATTTACCAACCATTTGCCGATAAAGTCCTCTTGGATAGGATGAGAAATATCTCATCCTATCCTTTTTAGCTTTCCTGGTTTTTTCTTTAATAACTTATCAAAATCTTAGAAAGTGACTTTAGGTATTCGGTGAAAATATCCCATGCCATCACAATCATATAAAAATGTTCTTTGCATCACCCTTATTACTGTACTTATTTTAATAGCATATTTGCCAGCAAGCCTACACTTAGGATATGTTTGGGATGATCTAGGGATTTTTATAACGAATCCATCATTAAGACTAGCATCCATGGCTTGGCATGCCATCTGGCAGCCTATTTTGCCTGAATCTCATTATTTCCGCCCACTACCCATGGCAACATTTGCCTTACAATTTATTACGTTTGGGCTAAGTGCTGCTCTAACACATAGTATCAACATTACTCTATTGTGCTTAAACAGCATACTTGTCTATATTTTAGCCAATCATTTTCTTGATGACTTTACACCACAACAAAAGATGATTAGAGCCACCCTTGCTGCCCTTATTTATGGACTTCATCCAGCCCTGATTGAATCCACTAGCTGGGCTGTTGGTAGATTCGATGAAATGGCAACATTTTTCATATTAATTGGGCTGTATTTTTCATCAAAGAAAATAAATATTATAAATACAACAATAATGGGACTATGCTTTTTGGCTGCAGCCCTATCCAAGGAAGAAGCCGTTGTATTTATATTTCTAGTGTTTTTTCAAAATATATCAAAAATCAAAGAACACCAGAAACCCTTTATAAAAGATCAATTTTCCAAACCAACTATATTTACTTATATAACTATTTTTTCCTGTGGACTTATCTACCTGGCACTGAGATCTTTCTTCATAGACTCACCAACAACACTTACCAACTATTATCTGAAAAACAATTTTACCCATCTGGCTTATATCGGCGAGTCCCTATGGATGTATTTAAAAGTATCCATATGGCCATTTGGCTACTTCGGCACTATACACACAACAACTCTTTTCAACTTCGGCACCTATGACTATATAATAGGATTTCTGACACTGTCATTTATTCCATTAATTATATTTTCCGCATTAAAATTCAGATCAACAAGTATTATACTATTCTGTATGTGGTTTATTTCACTACTCCCTGTCATAAATATCATACCACTAACCATTGGCGACAACATCATTCAAGACAGATTCTTAACATTGCCATTAGTCTTTTTTAGTATAATGCTATCACGCATTGAAATTCATAAGCCCATTATTAAAGACCTCACTATATTAAATAAATTACTTCCAATTGGTTATTTGTTATGGGTCATATTTTCAATTATAACAATAAAAATGACCGTTCCACTATGGGGTACTAATCTTACACTCTGGAGTTGGGCACTAAAAGAAAACCCAAACGATGTTTATGTAAAATACAATTACATAGCATCCTGCTTACAATATAACCGCATCAAAGATGCCGGTGTTTTTTTTGAAAAATATCCTCATGAAACCCTAATACAAATTAATGCTCTACATGGAGTTTACCAAATTGAAACTGGCCACTTAGACCAAGGCATCAATGAATTAATTTCTGTAGAAAAGCGCATGCCAGACCCCTACAAGAAACTATTAAAAATGAACGTTGATATTTCCAAAGCTCACGCACTAAAAGGAATTGACGACATTTGGTTTAGTCAGTATTTATATACACAGCTAGCTAATGCATATATTCAGAAAAAAGATTACTATCACTCTTATCAATACGCAATTATAGCTACATTCTACTCATACTATTTTCCTGCAGCTTGGGCTGCTAGAAGTTATGCAGCCTATGGAATAGACAACTGGGCTGATGGCAATGCTTCATTTCAACGAGAACTAGACTACAATCCACCGTCATTACGCATCGCCTCCATTCAAGCACGAAAATATTTTCTCAAAAACCTCTGTGCATCTAAACCCAATACCACTCCCCTTGTTTGCCACTCGTTTCAGCATGAACACTAAAAACAGACACGTTTTTTTGTATTACTTTGGGCACTTCATCTCATTAACTGCTAAGATATCAGCTATATGACCACAATGACAGGACCCTCCTTTCATGGCCAGTCCAGTTACCTCAATGTCCGGTATAGTCCGCAGGCTGATCGCAGACAAAATTGTTACAGAGTCTGAAGTTCAAGCAGCGCTGGCATCATCTGCACGAGATCAAGTTTCGTTAGTTAGCGCTCTTGTAAGTTCAGGAAAAGCCAAGCCCCTGGCCATAGCGCTTTCTGCATCAGCTGAGTTTGGCGATCCTGTTTTTGATCTCTCCGCACTCAACACTGATTTGGTGCCCAAAAATCTCGTTGATGACAAATTGATACGGAAGCACTGCGTGTTGCCCATCTATAAAAAGGGTAATCGTCTCTTTGTCGCCATGTCAGATCCAACCAACCATGAAGCCCTAAGGGATTTTGGGTTTGCGACCAAACTCAACACAGAAACCATACTGGTAGAAGATGATAAGCTCAAACAATTGCTGGATGCCTACTTCCAAGCCAAAAACACCAGCATGGATGTTAACGATGAAGATCTTTCCGGCCTAGAGCTAGAGGAAATACAAAACGAAGAAGAAGTCAGTGTAGATGCTGCTGAAGATGATGCCCCCGTTGTTAAATTCATCACCAAGATGCTCAAAGATGCCATCGCCATGGGCGCCTCGGATTTACACTTTGAGCCCTATGAAAAATCATTCAGAGTTCGATTCCGGGTAGATGGTGTGTTGAGTGAGATCTATAAACCACCGGTAGCTTTAGCTGGCAAGATGGCTGCACGACTTAAGGTGATGTCACAGATGGATATCTCAGAGCGTCGCATACCTCAGGATGGCCGAATCAAATTGCGTATTTCTCCCACAAAAGCTATCGATTTTCGCGTTAACTCCTTGCCCACCCTTTTTGGTGAAAAATTAGTCCTACGTATCCTGGACCCATCCAGTGCGAAGTTAGGTATTGATGCCCTGGGTTATGAGCCGGAGCAAAAAGCGCTCTTTATGGATGCCCTGGACCGACCTCAAGGCATGTTACTGATCACGGGACCTACTGGATCGGGAAAAACCGTATCACTTTACACAGGCATCAACATTCTAAACCGTGCTGATATCAATATATCCACAGCAGAAGATCCTGTCGAAATCAATCTTGAGGGCATTAATCAGGTTAATGTCAACAATAAAGTGGGCTTAACATTTGCTGCAGCCCTTAAATCATTTCTTCGCCAAGACCCCGATATCATCATGGTTGGTGAAATTCGAGACTTGGAGACTGCAGAAATTGCAGTCAAGGCTGCGCAAACAGGGCACATGGTCATGTCTACCCTGCACACCAATTCAGCACCAGAAACGTTAACCCGTTTGCGGAATATGGGGGTCCCGTCGTTTAATATAGCGACATCGGTCAACCTGGTGATAGCTCAGCGCTTGGCACGGAGACTTTGTAAAGTTTGCAAGAAG
This sequence comes from Caryophanales bacterium, assembly GCA_027341705.1. Next base: position 1,495 of record DAIELO010000042.1, on the reverse strand, counting down.
AAAACAACCTACCCTAAAGAAACTCTGCTACCTTTAGGTTTTGTTGAGAGTGATTTTGCTCATCCCATTGAGTTTTATGAGGCGGTGGGCTGTGATGCCTGCAAAGATGGCTACAAGGGGCGCGTGGGGATCTACGAAGTCATGAAAGTGACACCAGCCATACAACGCATTATCATGGAGGAAGGCAACTCGATCACTATTGCAGATCAAGCAAGGAAAGAGGGGTTTCCTGATTTGAGAAAGTCTGGCCTGAAAAAGGCTATGGCGGGAGTCACCAGCTTACAAGAAGTCTTACGTGTAACCACGGACTGAAGACCTGACCTATGGCAGATAATAGTAATACCATAAAACCTTATAGCTACTCAGGCTTAGATAGGCGAGGCCAGAAAGTTTCTGGCGTCATTTCAGGAAAAAGCGTAGCCATGGTCAAAGCCCAGCTACGCAAGCAAGGCATTAATGCAGATAAAATTGCAAAAAAAGCTGCGCCTCTGAATATTCCCTTTCTTAACGGAAAAAAGAAGATATCCCCTCTGGAGATTTCAGTCTTTGTCAGGCAGCTTGCGACCATGATGAAAGCAGGCGTTCCCTTAGTTCAGTCTTTTGAAATTGTTGCTGAAGGGCTAGATAATCCATCCATGAAAGAAGTCGTCATGGGTATCAAGCAGGAAGTTGAAGGCGGAAACAATTTTGCCGGGGCACTCGAAAAGTATCCTCTTTTATTTGACAAGTTGTTTGTAAGTCTGGTGGCTTCAGGTGAACAATCAGGCGCACTTGAGACCATGCTTGAACGTGTTGCTGTTTACAAAGAAAAAAGCGAGGCTTTGAAAAGCAAGATTAAAAAGGCAATCAAATATCCTCTTACGGTTATCTTCGTAGCGGTCATCGTATCCGTCATACTCTTGGTCAAGGTAGTTCCGGTCTTCCAGAATCTATTCCAGGGCTTTGGAGCACAGTTACCCGCCTTTACCCTCATGGTCATACATATGTCTAATTGGGTACAGTCTGACGGCTGGATATTATTATTTGTTTTTGCTGCCATTTGGACTGGCTTTGCTGAGGCTAAGAAGCGATCCCCGGCCTTTGTCAACCTGATGGACCGGCTGGTACTTAAGCTGCCCATATTCGGCAATATCGTATACATGGCCGTCATAGCTCGATTCTGCCGCACACTAGCCACCACCTTTGCAGCAGGTGTACCCCTAATTGACGCTCTAACCTCCTGCGCTGATGCTGCAGGCAATGTCATCTACCAAGAGGCCATTATCCGCATTCGAGATGACGTCTCTACAGGACAACAACTAGGTTTTTCCATGCGTAGTTCTAATCTGTTTCCATCTATGGCGTTACAGATGGTTTCTATTGGTGAAGAATCAGGCAAACTTGATGCTATGCTGGATAAAGTCGCCACCTACTACGAAGGTGAAGTTGACAATATGGTCGATGGACTCACCTCCATGATGGAACCCCTGATCATGGCTGTCCTTGGAGTCTTGGT
>DAIELO010000041.1 GCA_027341705.1 Caryophanales bacterium | reverse complement strand
ATTGACGGTATAACTTCGGCATTTTGGCGGCTTCCATAGAAAATACATAGATAAGTTCTTGGGCGGTCAGGGGATTTACTACTAATTGGATTTTTTCATCTGCCACCGCTTTCATGATTTTCCGACAAGCTTGAGAAACGGGGTCATGATGTTGGCTAAGCACTCCATGGATGAATACATTCGTATCAATGACTACACGCATTATTTTGTTCTGCCATGTAGATATCTTCGAACATACTTTCTGGTGGCATGAAAATGTTCTGGAGTATCCAAGCCCTCCTCATGTAATGCCTGCCCTAATTTTTGCAAATCATCGAAGGCATCGTGGAGTGTATAGGTCTCGTCTTCTGTCGCAAAACGAATCGTTTCTTCCTCTTCCTCAAGCGTTTCCCAAAAGGCGGGGTGCTGTTGTAGATACGCGATGGCCTTCTTGACCGTGGCCTTTTTCGGTAACTTACAAATGTACTGCCACCCTTTCTCTTCGGCGTAACTCATGACAGCAGGGTCGGCGAAGCCACAGTCTGCGCGGATTCCCTCAATCATGTACTCAGGCGGAAGCATCGCCTCCACCGTCTTCACGAAGGATAAAAAGTCCTTCATTCCATTGACATTGCCAGGGAATTGCTTGGCGACACCGTACAAGATCGTTCTCCAAGCAATCTTCTCGTTATTCTTCAAACGATAAATGGCATCCCTTTACATCTCAGTGACTTGCTGAAACTCACTTTTGTAAAAGCTATTCACACTTTTAAGAAGCACAAGAGGAAACATAATCATGAGCACCATAATTATACCAAAAACCGAGTATTCATGCGGGTTTTTGCTGACTTTTTTCGTTGTTCTATGTAGTATATTTGTTGTGTCGGTTAGGTGCGAAACTCAAGGTACAGATTGCAAAGTAATTCGGTATCTCACTAGGGTTCCAACAGGCACGAATTTTACGGTGCCACACCCTGATGGAGAAATTTTTGAGTACGGTCAACATCATTGAAAGCTATCTGAAGGTTAGGTGAAATTGAGTGGTCACAAAAACGATAGCATGTCGTATTTTGGATACGTTGAAAATTCAGTACACATTACACGAATATGATTGGGACGAAGAGGCACTGGATGCGGTGACAGTGGCAGAGAAGGTGGGGATTTCACCTTCGCAAATTTTTAAGACGCTTGTGCTTCGAGGCGATAAAACAGGTGTGGTGATGGCATGTATTCCAGGGGACAAAGAACTGGATTTAAAAGCGGTAGCAAACGTTAGTGGGAACAAGAAGGTGGAGATGGTTCCCGTTAAGGATCTTCAAACTTTGACAGGATACATCCGTGGTGGGGTTTCCCCCATCGGAGTCAAGAAAAAGTATCCACTTTACATCGACGAATCTATCCAAGGCTTCAATTCTGTGAGTATCAGTGCTGGTAAACGAGGTGTTCAAATTTTCATAAATGGTATAGATTTGGTAGGCGCGTGTGAAGCAAGCCTGGGGTCTATATCTCGTTAGGTGATTGAAGTAAGACGGTAGGGAATAGGACGTTCGATGAATCGGGCGAAGGGGATATGTATTTTTACCTATATCACATTGACGCAAATAAAAATATCGTGATACCCATATAATGGATTACGGTGTAGTGAACGAGTATACATAGAAACAATGACAGTGCTAAATCAATTAGCAAGAGCGCATTACTAGACGTGCCCCCTTTTGGTGGATGTCATCATTATAAAATTTACCAAATTACTCACCAAGAGACCTATTAACAAGTATGCGAGTCCTCCATAATTGGCAAAGATCATGGAGCCAATGATCGCGACGAGACTTCCAAACACAATTTGCTTTGGATAGGTGGCAGGTGTCGTGGGGGGATCGGTAAGCATGAAAAACGCAAGAAAAAGCGCCGAATTGACGAAAGGAATGCGCAACGCATCCGCCGGTGTATCGTATGGCAACCCTAAATGGAAAATAGCCATCAAGAGCATCAGCGCAAAATACACGCCTAAAAATGAGGCGACTTGGGGAAATCTATTTACTTTTATGGAAATCACAATACCCGGTATGATTAATACGGGTATTAACCAGGGAGGAAGCAGCGCCAGACTACCCCACCAGCTTTGCCCGGTGGAAAAAATATAGATGGCAAATAGCAATCCAAACGCAGCTGGATTGAAAATCGGCTTTCTGCTCGACTTGATGATATGCTTCGACAGCAGTGCTACTGCGGTAGTTGCCGCAATGATGTACCAAGGCGTCGAATTGCTAAGCACATCTGCGACAATCAACGCAGTGATAATCCCTCCATCGGGAAACTTTTTTTTACTTTTATACATCATGGCGACCATTCCATCGATCACCAGTGCGGTGGCGATGGATATACCCGCATTGAAAAGCCCTATGTGATCCTGAGGACGTAGTGCCGCCACCAGCGTTAACCCTATCAGCATGGCCATCAAGTAGCCTTTTGGCGTTTTCATCAGTTTTTCTAAATTCATCGCAAATACCTCTCCATTGCATCTGTCATTGTGATCTCCAGCATGTCATTGATACAAAGCGCATCTAGTTCCACTTCATTGACAAAATCAAGTGCACGATCTTTGCCTAGTACAAATGCAGCCGTGGACACCGCATCTGCGAGCATGGCAAATGGCGCAATCACTGTACAACTGAGTAACCCTTTTGTGCTTTTGCCTGTCACGGGATTGAACAAATGGTGAATCTCCTGATTAATGGGACTTCTACGTTCATAAGTACCAGATGTGCAGACTGCGGCATCGGTTATTTTCAGCCAGGCAATCATTGCGTCTTTCTCTTCAGGGTGTTGGATTCCCACCGTCCAGCTTTCGCCGGTGGGGTCTATGCCATGAAGGTACAGGTCCCCACCAGCATTGATCACAAAACCGTTGAATATAGAGAGTTCTTTGGCAGCAAGATCTACGGCAAACCCTTTTGCCACAGCCCCCAAATCAAGAAGCATTGGTTTATTTAAATACACATTCCGCGTATCCTCCTCAAGAGAAATATCGCGAAAGCTAACCTTTTCCTCTGTGACAGGATGGATGTTAATTGCTTCGTTGGTCAAATAGTGGGTATTAAAACCATGTTGATCTAGCAAATTTCCAATGGTCGGATCAAATGCGCCGTCAGTGAGCTCACTCATGGTTAACGCCAATCGAAGCGTTTCAAATAAAACATCAGGAACCTTCATCCATTCTCTCGGATGCCTGCACAGTTCACGAAGGGCGCTATGGTCATCAAAGCGACTGCACATCGTCTCGACAAAACGCATAACAGAAAAGGCTTTATCTATTGCATTTTCAATGACATTCGATTCTTCATTTCCTACTACCTGAACAGACACGAGCGTTCCCATGAGCAGCCGTGAATCTGAAGTCAAACGATACCTTGGTTGTAACTCCATCATTGCCTCCTGAACCGTAGGATGATCTTTATGCCTTTGCTTTTTGCAGCGCATAATATACTGCTTCCGCAAAATTGTACGTACTCGCCGTGGCGCCTGAAATAACATAAATTTTCCATGTTTGCATAGACACTACTTCTTTCGGCAATTGCGGATCAATATAATACTGGGGATAATGCATCATGTAATTGGTGATTTTTACAGAGATGATCTTCCCGTGGTGAATTGTGACCGCTACCGAGCAGGTACCGTAAGAGTTGGTACCTGTCCCTGTATAGGTGCCATCCTTGTATTTAGCGGTTGAGGCGGTTTGATTTTTTTTGGATGACGTTGGATGTTGCTTTGCTGTATGCTTAGCAGTATCAGTGGTGGATGCGGATGAGGACGCAGGTGCACTTGCAGAAGCAGCAGGCAACAATGTACTGCTGGCGGTGGCTTGTGCCGAAGGCATGGTATAGATATACCCGGCGGCATAAACAGCAGTTACTGCTACGCCGCAAATTCCCATTAACCGCTTACCCATCTTTTTTGCCATCAATGTAAACTCCTCTAAATTTAAATAGCCTACTTGTTACTTTTTAGAAGAGTCTAGCAACAAATGCTGTAATAAACCTTACAACGGCTGATTGGCCTTCACCAATGGTCAACCCCAAGCCATGTGAGCAAGATTATCACTGATACTCGCCAAAGTTTCCCCAGGATTCTGTGAGGTTGTATTTCTCTTTGTTCGATTGAAAACGGACTTTCACGAGTGCGTGGTTCAGTTCAGGGAAATGATCGACCAAACAACGTTCACCAAAGCGGATCGCCTCGAGGACAAGCGGCATTTCCCGGTGCAGGATGGAATTTCTCCATCCTGAGAAACCAATTGCCCCTCCACCGCTCACATGAACGTAGATCCAGAGTAGATATTGTTGCTGCTGTGTTTTCCATTCAGCCAATACTTCATCCCGCATCAATCTCGTATACCATCCACTGATCTGTTCTCGACTATAGTCATGGCCAATACTTAAGAAAAGTTCTCCGGTTCTGTCGGAATGAGTGAGTGTATAGCGCCTTGGCACGATCGGCCCATCTGGTTGACTGCCATTCAGGAATCGGCAATATAGCTTATCGGGGTTCAGGTGAGACATTCAATCCTCTCCCAAGTAGCGTTATTGATTTTCTAATTTCCACTCTATCCATCGATCAACGACCGTAGACCATATTGATTCATGTGGATGATGTCCTATTCCATAGTAAAGATGCGCATCATAAATCCAATGAACATAGCCTATAAATGTTTGAAAAAATATCCACAGAAGACTAGAATATAGTTAGCTTTTGCAGTAACAATTGATAAGTATTTGATAATGTTTATACATAGATGAATTCTTCATACATTGTAATTAATATATAGAAAAAATGGGTGGTACTTATGGTATATCGGGTGCGTCGAGATCTATTTTCTAACGTAGGTAAATGTAGAGAACAACGACTGACGAACTTTCAAGCAATGCTGATTCGTGTCAATCAGCTTATGGTGACTGCGACAGATGAATCCACATTGATGCAAGCCCTTTGTGACATCATCGTGCAAAAGGGTCGCTATCAGTTGGCGTTTATTGCTGTACCAGATGATCAAGGTAGGTTTCAATACCTTGCCAGCGCTGGAGAACATGGGTATTTGCTAGATCTGCATATATCGACAGATCCTACGATTCCTGAAGGAAGAGGTTCAATGGGGAATGGATGGCGTGAAGATCAGACGGTGTATAACCAATTTCTACAAAACATTCCCGATATGTGGTTGTGGAAAGAACGGGCAGAACGATTTGGTATCCATTCGAGCGCTTCCTTGCCAATCCATCGTGGGGGCAAGAAGTGGGGAATGCTTTCCATCTATCATGCACAGGAGAATATTTTTGATGAGGATATGCGATCATTAATCGAAACCCTAGCGATTGATATCACGAATGGGTTGGATCGGATTGACCTTGTCAATGCAGAACGACAATTGGTCGAAGTGCAACGTCATTTTATTGATCGCACGTCTGTGGGAATGGCCATGATCCAAGATATCGAGATGGTGATGGTCAATCAACGCTTGGTGTCTATGCTTGGGTATACGAATGTGAGTGAGTTAATTGGGCAACCTGTTACCTTAATTTATCCTCAGTACCAAACTGATAAAGAGAGTGGTCGATTATTTTCGCAACTGCAACATAAGGGATATGGCGATGAATCAGGATTATCGTTTGCCTGTAGGGATGGTCGTCAGATCAAGGTGGAGTTATCCATCAGCTTGTTACATGAACGATCTGATGAACCACATGAATTGAGCATCTGGACCGTACAAGATGTGACCGATAACTACGTATTGCAACAACAATTGGAGCATGCCGCGTTGCATGATGCATTAACCGCGCTCCCCAATCGTAGGGCACTCGATCAACAGCTTCATCATACCATTGTGCAAGCGAAACAAGCGCATACATCCTTTTTACTAGGGATGATTGATTTAGACAACTTTAAGTATGTCAATGATACGTTAGGGCATGAAGCAGGGGATCAGTTATTAATTGCATTTACGCAACGATTGAGCCGTCATCTTCGTTCGGGCGATTTTTTGGCAAGATGGGGTGGGGATGAATTTGTATTACTACTGCACCATATCCCCCCTACTTTTAGTGATCAGGATCTTGAAGAGCGACTCGCTTCCATTCATCGTGTTGTGGAAACTCCTTTTGAAATGGGATTAAGCCGAGGTATCGATATTGAAATGAGTATGGGATTGGCTCATTATCCCCAACATGGCGAAGAGGGTGACCAACTACTTAGGACTGCCGATATTGCGATGTATCAAATGAAAATCCACTCATGGTCCCGAAATCGCTGGTGGCAATTGGGGATATCTGACGAAGTGAGTTCTGATTTTCCTCGGGCACGTCTTCAATTTCCCACACAACTCCTAGTGGATCATTTTTTTGAACAGATACGCCAAGAGGAGTATCCACTATCGATCATCAACAGTCTAAGTAAAGCAGAAGCTGATCAATATAGGAAAAATGCCACTAAACATATTGACTATTTGTTCCATTCTACTGATTCTCTTGATAAGATTCGTGAGCATGCTCGACGGGTCGGAAAGATCAATGCATTGATGGGGGTTAATGGGCAATTACTCTCGCAAGCGACAGATTTTCTTTCTCAGATGATCACAAAATTTACGGCTCGGCACTTGTTAAACAGTGATTATGAGATGATCGCTGCACTTCAGCATCGGCTGCAAATTGATTTACAAACACAATTACAAGTACAGGAACAGGTCATGACTCACTATCTAAATATTTTCAGTCCGCACCTATCCACTCCACAGAGTGAGGATTTAACGGCACTCAGTCATTTGCCTGGGATCATTGGTGTGGTACGATTTAAGTTGCATCCGCAAGAGGGATTTATAGTCGAGGAGGCAGTTGGTCATCGGGGAAGGGAAATCGCAGTGCTGTTGACAGTTCCTGCGATCAAGGCGATTCCTAATTCTATCGATCCAAAGGGTCGAAGTTTACTTGCTGAATCATGGTTTAGCGCCAGCGTTGTCAGTACGCCGTCCTACTTAAATGATCCGCGTTTTGAGGTTTGGCATGATACGTTTCGAAAACTTGGTATTCATTCATTGCTGATGGTGCCATTACTGGATTCGAATCTGAATACGATGGCGGTGATTGGGCTATATGGTGCGTTTGCCCATCAATTTGAATCGCCATGGATGAAGGCATTTGCGCAAGGGGTGCAATTGTTTGGACAGGCACGTTGGGGGCAAAATCAAAAAGTAGATATAGTGCCCTCTCGGAATGAAGCAGGAATATATCGGGCGCAATTATTCAATGATGGATTATTAATTTATATGCAACCTATCGTTCATTTACAAACTGGTGAGATATTGAAATATGAACTCCTAGCGAGAATGCAAACGGGGAGTGGCAAAATTCTTTCTCCTGCCACCTTCCTTCCGTTATTGGGGCTCGCGGAAATAGATCGATTATTTCAGTTAGGGTTGGAACGTGGGATTCAAGTGCTTTTGCAATGGGGGCATTTAGCTGAACATGCAGGGATTTCGATCAATTTGTCGCCTTCCACCCTGTATAATCAAGAAATCATTCCATGGATTCAACAGACACTCGCTCGCTATCAGTTTCCCCCGAAGCGGATATATCTGGAACTGTTAGAAACACAGGGGTTTGATCTGGAGTCGCTGGTGGAGCCGTTAATGAAACTGGTGAACATGGGGATTCATTTGGCGATGGACGACTTTGGGGCAGGAGATAGTAATTTTTTACGACTGGTCGTTCATCCATTTCATTTGGTAAAATTCGATCGAGGGTTATGGGCGACACTTGACGAACATCCCTTATCCACGCTTAAATTATTGGGAAGTCTCATTGAAATTGGCAATGATTTTGGGTGGGAAATCGTGGTGGAAGGAATAGAAACATTGGAGATGGCAGAAGCCGTGTCCCTATTAGGTGCAGAGTATGGTCAAGGCTATTATTTTGCGCGGCCGATGCCGATGGATCAAGTGCTGGATTGGCAAGCAGATTTTGCGTATTCGATCGTGTCTGGCAGTATTCACACGAAGTTAGGTGCTTTGGCGTATCTAGTTAAGAAAATGCGAGCGAACCGAAAACAAATACCAAGTGAAGCTGAGTGCCCGATCACTCACTTTTTTCTACAACAGGGATGGGGGAACAGCGAAGGCATGGTACTTCACCATCGCATCCATCAAGGAGATGATGATCCCAGTTTTTATAAACGTTTGCTCGACTG
>DAIELO010000040.1 GCA_027341705.1 Caryophanales bacterium | reverse complement strand
ATCAGGTGGTTCGTTATGTCCAAGGAGTGGGAGTCAGCGAATTTTCTGATGTGGTTGCCACTGAATATGCGCTGACTATTTTTGTGAATGATGAAGAAATGGCTACGATCGTTTGTAGTCCGGCGCATATGGAGGATCTCGTAGTGGGGTTTTTGGCGTCAGAGGGAGTGATTCGCTCTATTGATCAAATTGAAGATCTGTATGTGAACCGCTTACGTGGAATGGCAAGAGTGAAAACTTCAAACCACACCAACTTCAATCAGGAGTTTTATAATAAACGATACATTGCTTCCTGCTGTGGCAAGAGTAGACAAACTTTTTATTATTACAATGATGCTCATATCGCAAAAAAAAATACAGATTCTTTTAAAATTTATCCTGACGATGTGTTTCGTGCGATGGAATCGATGGAAAAAAGTTCAGATGTATTTCATGATACAGGTGGGGTACACATGGCCAGCCTGGCAGATGATAAACAAATCATTCTATCGCGAGCCGATATTGGGAGGCATAATGCATTAGATAAAATTTACGGGTATGCACTCTCGCAACATCTTGACCTCAAAGGAAAATTTATCGTTTTTAGTGGTAGATTATCTTCAGAGATTTTGATCAAGGTATCTAAAATAGGCATAGGGTTAGTGCTCGCAAAATCTGCGCCAACGAAGTTGGCATTAGAGATAGCAGACGAACTTAATATCACCACTATTGGGTTTGTTAGGAGCCAAACGTTTAATATTTACACGCATCCTGAACGAATTGTAATATAACAGGAATATTTAGGCTCCACTAACTAGATTTAAGTCCCGCATGGAAATAGACTGGTAAGATCTTGGTAATTCGTTGCTTTTAAAGCGTGCAAAATCTTTCACTGCGACAGCCAAATAATCTTTTAATCCTAAATTTTTCATAGGAATGTCTTCAAAGCTCCAGATGTATAGAAAAAAACCTTCATCTGTATCTAATACTGCATAACGTTGGTTGTTTTCCATGTGCAATAACACACGGCGAACGACGGCCATAAAATAATCCCCCTTAGTTCATTGCGTTTAGCGCATGTTCGATGTCGTGTGCAATGGTCTCTGGAGTAGTGGCGGGGGCAAAGCGCCTAAGAATATGACCATCATGGGAAATTAGAAATTTGGTGAAGTTCCATTTAATTGGTTCTGTATGCAAAATGCCTGGTGCGTTCTTTGTTAGGTATTTATAGAGTGGATGAGCAGTTGATCCATTCACATCTATTTTAGAAAAAACAGGGAATGATACTCCGTAATTGAGTTGGCAAAACTTTTGAATTTCCTCATTGCTACCAGGCTCTTGCCCACCAAACTGATTGCAGGGGAACCCTAGTATGGAGAAACCACGATCTTTAAAGTGTTCATATAGTTCTTCAAGTCCTTTATATTGCGGGGTAAAGCCACATTTGCTGGCCGTGTTCACGATGAGTAATACCTGATCTTGATAATTATTGAGGGATACTTCCTTGCCATCAGCTTGATAGACAGTAAAGTCGTAAATTGACATTCGTATCAGTCCTCCGTTCTATCTCAAGATTTCTTGGCAAGTTGATTATAGCATTTTTTAGATGGTACATTATCCTCAGGTAAATCGTCAAAATTCAAATATGGTGAGGTTGGAATCATGAAAAAGGTAATGTTTGTGGAAATCGGCATGGGAGTAGACTTGCATGGGCAGGATGTCAATACTGCCTGTGTACGGGCCGTCCGCGACGCGATCGGCCATAACTCAATGCCAGGCATGCGAAGTGTTTTGCAAGATGAGGACATCAATAACATGCAGGTGAAAGTGACGCTGGGAATCCCTGCTTTCATGGACAAAGTGGACGAAGAAGCGATCAAATCCGTCATACCCTATGGCAAAAAAGAAATCGTCATAGTGCATGGAGGGTTGATCGCTTCTAGTGGAGTGGTATTGCCAGATAAAGGCGACATCAACGACGATGTGATTATTGTGAATGCGGTAGTAGAAGTCGGCTATTAAACCGCTTTTGCTTTGTTTCGGTAATGCGAAGTAATGCCGATAAAAATTAACGCTACGATGGCGATCAGAAAAGCAGCATAGTACAGGTCGTTAAAGCCTTGTTGGGCCACCGTGTGAATGGCCTTTGAAATGGCAGTTCTCACACTGGGTATGGGAATTTGTTGGATTTGGTTGTTGATGTTCCCAAAGCTTTGCAAGGCGTGCATCTTGGCTAGTTCACTAGGTGGAATGGAATTTGGAGAAATCCCTGCCGCACTCAAGTTTTTCATCAACTCAGTTGGGAATTTTGCCATCGATCGGCTTAAAAATCCGGCAAATATTGTAGGTCCCAAGGTCATGCCTACTTGACGGGACAAAGACAGAATACCTAGTGCAGTAGCCTTGCTATCCGGCACATTCTCTGTAATCAGGAAGTTGACTGGTGCTCCGAGTGTAACGCCTACGCCAAATCCGATGAATGAACTGGCAATCACCATTTGCCACGTGTGCTGTACCCATAGTGGGAATAAAAGTGCGCCTAATGCAGCCGCAATCATGCCAATGGTTAACGTGCCAATAGGACCTCGTTTGTCCATAAAAGCGCCTCCTCCCATGGCACCGACACCAGATGCGATGGCCATCGGCGTATACCAGTAACCTGCTTGACTGGTAGGCCAGCCCAAAATGAGCTGATTAAATGCGGGGAGAAAGATAACAGAAGCTAAAGTTAACCCAGAGGTGAGTCCGATGGCAAGCGTCCAGCGGAGTTCCGTTCTGCGAAAAAGCTGCATCGGAATGAGCGGGTCTTTGCCGCGATTGGCGATCGTTCTTTCAATAAAGAACATTGCGATCAGAAGAATGATCCCTGTGAGGAAAAAACCGTAAAATTGGGGGTTGGCAATGCTGGCCCCTAAATTTGCACCCTTTAAATTGGTTAAACTATACATTAGTGATAGCATGGCGAGGGACAGGGCGACAATACCTGTGAAATCTAACCCTGAAGAAACCGTTGATTTATTCTCCTTAATTGAACGCATGCTAAAGATAACAAGTAACAAGGCGATCGGCACGTTGATCCAGAACAACCAGTGCCAGTCGTTGTGGGTGAGACCCAAGATCAGTGAGCCAATGTTGGGGCCTAAAATGGCGGCAATTCCGTTCATTCCACCTACCATACCTAGCGCCTTGCCCTGACGATCTAGTGGGAAGGTGGATACGATGTAGCCATTGGCAATCGGAAAAATACCACCCCCGCCAAGTGATTGGATGACTCTGCTGATGAGGATCATGGTAAAGGAGTGGCTGAGTGCCACAAGCATCGAGCCTAGGCCAAATATGCTGACACCGATAATGAACATCCTTTTTCGGCCATAGTCATCTGAAAGTTTTGCCATTATAGGAATGCTAACAGCAAGCCCTAGCGTGTAGATGGTGATCAGCCACGATCCCCAGTTGGCATTAACTCCAAATGATGAAATGATTGTGGTTAGGGCAGAGGACATAATTCCATTATCTAAACCACCCATAAATACCCCGATAGCAAACAGGGTGAGGGCAATGCCTTGTTTGTTTTGTAACATCTAGCAACCTCCTAGTTTTTGATAGTCGAAATTGAATAATCGCGTAAAACTAAAACTCGAATAGATTATATTAGTCTTTGACTGAATAGTCAACACCGACTATAATTGCAATCAAAGAAACGTTAATAGTAAGGCAGGTGATAGTCAGTGGACAGTCGCAGTTTGCTCCTTCTAGGTATGCTGAAAGCACATAGTAGGCATGGCTATCAAATCAATGAAATTATTGAGCACAATTTGAGCTATTTCATTGATATTAAAAAATCTACCGCCTACACTATTCTTGATCGTCTTAGTGAGGCGGGTTTGGTGAGCATGACGACGCAACAGGAAGGGAATCGCCCTCCACGAAAAGTTTATTCCATTACTCCAACTGGCGAGCGCAAATTTCACCAACTTTTAAGGGAAAATTTAGAAATGCTCGATCTTCAATACTTTGAAGAGGACGTGGGCATGATTTTCATTGATCATTTGCCGGCAGCTGAAGCGCAGCATGCGCTAAAGGAAAAGCTGCGACGTGTTGATGAACAAATTGAGATTTATCAGGCCGTCCCCCATCACGAAGTAGGTAGTGGCGTGAATATTGCAATCAGTCACCACTTACATTTGCTTAATGCAGAAAAAGAGTGGCTTCTTCAGTTGATATCACAAGAAACCACATTAGAATGGTAAAATGAAACAGGCGTTAATTTTAAGCATAGGGAGTGAGAAGTGTGTTTGTGTCTGATTTATTGAAAGATAAGGTTGTGGTAATTACAGGCGGAGGTACAGGATTGGGTCGTTCATTAGGAGAACGCTTTCTTGAACTAGGAGCCAAGTTGGCAATCACCTCCCGCAAAGAAGAAGTGTTACAGGAAGCCGCTTCCCAAATGACCCAAAATGGTGGGGAAGTTTTTTATACTCCTTGTGACGTTCGTGATCCAGAACAAGTGGCGCAAATGGTGGAAGCCATCTGGCAACACTATGGGAAAATTGATGTATTTGTGAATAATGCGGCAGGCAATTTTATTAGTCCTACTGAGCGGCTGTCGACACGAGCGATTGACTCTGTATTAAATATTGTGCTGCACGGGACATTCTATTGCACGATGGAAGTGGGTAAACGCTGGATAGAAGCGGGCGTTCCGGGCACATTTCTTAATATTGTCACTACCTATGCTGCGTCTTCAGCTGGCTCTGGATTTGTGACCCCATCGGCTGCCGCGAAGGCAGGGGTGTTGTCTCTCACTCGCTCATTAGCAGTAGAGTGGGCAAAGTATGGAATTCGACAAGTGGCCATTGCGCCAGGACTCTTTCCGACTGAAGGTGCTTGGTCTAGGCTTGTACCTACTCAGGAAATGGCCGACAAAATCATCCATCGGGTACCACAGCGCAGGGTGGGCAATAAAGATGAATTAAGTAACTTAGCCGCTTATTTGATCTCTGATCAGGCAAACTATATTAACGGTGAAGTAGTAACTATTGATGGGGGCGAGTGGTTGCAGGGAGCTGGTCAATTCAATGAACTAGTGGATGTGACAGACGCAGAGTGGGATCAACTTGCCGCCTCTACGAAAAAAGGCAAATAACCTTCAGGAGAGGAAGTGAAAGTAATATGGAACAATTGCGAGAACGCAAGGATATTGAAGAGGAATTTAGGTGGTCTACAGAGTCGATGTTTGCCTCCGATGCAGACTGGGACGAAGAGTTTCAAAAAATCAAAGAAGTGATTGACAGCCGATCATTTACTAATGTGCAGGGCCATTTGCAGGACGGATCTCATGTGGTGCTCGATTATTTACAAAGGGTTGAAGAACTCGAACGTCGCATAGGGATTCTACACATCTATGCACACATGAAAAATGATCAGGACACGCGTGAGCAACAATACCAAGCGATGCTAAGCAGGGTGCAGATGGTGGCGGCCATATTCAGTGAACAAGTTAGCTTTTTTGAGCCGGAATTGCTGTCATTACCACAATCCTTGCTGGACGATTATGTGCAATCGGCGGAACTTAGTGAGTATCGTCATCTCATGGACAATATTGTTCGCCATAAACCCCATATCCTTTCCGGTGAATCAGAGGCGTTGCTTGCTTCGTTAAGTGATGTGCTAGGCAGTGAATCTGATGTGTTTGGATTACTTACTAACGCCGACTTTCACCATGGAGATTTTACTGTTGACGATGAAGTGTACAAAGTGACTGAAGGCAGGCTGGGACTGCTTTTGCGCAACTCCAACCGAGAAGTGCGCAGACAGGCGTATGAGCGGGTCTACGATACATATCTCGCGCACAAAAATGCGATTGCGGGTTTGTATGCGTACAATGTCAAAAAGGATGTGATCCTCGCCCGCGCGAAAAAATTTAACAGTGCGAGGGAGATGGCGCTTTTTTCAAATAACATTCCAGAAACGGTGTATGATGCGTTAGTTGCCGGTGTTCATGCGAATTTGGCGCATCACCATCGCTATCTGGAACTGCGCAAGAAAGTCATGCAACTAGACGGCGTTAGGCTGTATGACAAGTATGTGCCGTTGGCGCAAGAAGAGCAGAAACATTACTCGTTTGAAGAGGGTTTTCAACTGGTCAAAGAAGGCTTGCGTGCGCTTGGCAATGAATATGGAGAAATTCTTGATCAAGCAGTTAGCGAACGCTGGATCGACGTTTATGAAAATGCAGGCAAGCGCAGTGGGGCATACTCTACGGGATTTTATGCGACGAAGCCGTACATTTTGTTGAATTACCAAGGAGACTATGACAGCGTCTCGACGCTTGCTCATGAACTCGGTCACAGCATGCACTCTTATCTGACAGGTCATCATCAACCCTCACAGTATGCACACTATTCAATATTTCTGGCGGAGATCGCAAGCACTGTCAATGAGACGTTACTGGTTAACTACTTGCTGTCGACGACAGATGATCCGAAACTGCGGGCGTCGTTGATCAATCAGCAATTGGACAGTATGACTGGTACGATTTATCGGCAAACGATGTTTGCGGAGTTTGAATGGGAGGCGCATCGCCTTGTCGAAGAGGGGCATGCGTTGACTCACGACTCATTGAGCGAATTGTATGGGAAAATTAATAAAGAGTATCATGGCGATGCCTTTATTACGGACGAACGCTCACCTGCGGAATGGTCAAGAATTCCGCATTTTTATCGCTCATTTTATGTTTTTCAGTATGCGACGGGAATGAGTGCGGCAATGGTGTTTGCAGATCGCCTGCGCAAAGGGGAGCCGCAAGCGGTAGAAAAGTACCTTGGGTTCTTGCGCAGTGGAGCAAAGGAGTACCCTCTGGAAGTGTTGAAAGAAGCAGGGGTGGACATGACAGATCCTTCGGTGATCACACAAGCGCTCGTCGTGTATGGGGAATTGCTGACGGAATTTGAGCAATTATTGGCGTAAGTCTGGCGCAGAGTTTGTTGAATTAAGCTTTTGAATAAAGTCAGTAAAGATTTGTAACACAATAGTGGGAGAGTGCCGATTTTCGTGCAATCGCTGGGCGAGGGTCAGGTATTCTTCCGCTTCACTATTGAGAATAAAAGCGATTCTGCCTGGGTGTAATTTGCGTCCCCATAGGGAAATATCCTCAGCGACATTGTCGTCCTTGGTGGCGGTGAAAGCAGAAACTTTCGGATATTGTGTGTCGCTTAGTGTGGATGGGGCGTCCGCGTCTAATAACTGATTGATGAAATAGAGAGCGCTTCGGCAAGCTGATAAATAAGATCAATGGAAGGGCTTTTTCGAGAACCTGTTTCTAGTGCGGAAAGGTGACTGACAGAGAGTTGGGAACGGTTGGATAATTCTTCTAAAGACCAGCCGTGATCTTTACGGAATTGATGAAGTTTATTGCCATTAAATCGATGGGTCAACGTCATGTCTACACCTCATGCACCACTTTACCTGCATTATAGTACACTTTACACATTTGTGTAAAGTGATTCCCCAGTTTGATTTTGGAGCAGAGTATTCAAAAAAACATGCCATAATGACAGGCAACTGACATCAGATATGACGTGCTGATTAGCACGCCATATCAGTAGCTTAAATATTCAAGTTAATTGGTTCCTACTGTTGAACTAACGCCCCCGAAAGTTCAAGATGGCATTTCACTAGCAGGAAATATCCGTTCGTTCCGAACGCGTTTAATCGGGTCATTAACGTCTCTACGAGTTATAAACGTAATCAGGTTTTTATCTGGAAACTTACTGATTCTGTCCCTCTTCGTTATTTCCATCGGTAATAGACGGGACATCTATAACAGGTTCTAGGTTCCTGCTTCCGTTGTGCAAGGATGCTATGCGTCTCCGTGAATTGAATAAATATTCTGTCTCCACACAGTAACGATTATGTCGCAAGCGGGCCGTAATGTGCAATATGACGCATACGAAAATTACAGATATAGTTGAGCCTTCAATATAGCGTGGCGCCGAATTCGGAGGAGAATTTCATTGAGTACTCTGGTGTTTTTTTGACGAGAAACTAAGCCTAGCGGTCAAGATGAACTAACCCCCACTGAGCCATCGACTGCATAACGGGGATGAACGTCTTACCGTATTCACTTAACACATATTCAACTTTCGGGGGAACTTGATTATAGACGGTTCTTATGACCAATCCGTCTTTTTCCAGCTCCCTTAGTTGTTCCGTTAACATCTTGCGAGTAATGTTCGAAATGGAACGTTGGAGTTCATTAAACCGTTTTGTACCACCTGCTAAACGCCAAAGGATTATGACCTTCCATTT
>DAIELO010000003.1 GCA_027341705.1 Caryophanales bacterium | reverse complement strand
TTTCGACTGGCGCTTAATGTGTCATCGACTAGATTGATTTTAACAAATGGGTATGCCGGGCAAGTTATTGAAACTTTCGGTAGTTTTGTCATCGGTGGGAATGCCGTGGTTGGGTTTGTTGTTTATTTGATTCTTGCTATTATTCAATTTATCGTTATTACAAGAGGTGCCGAGCGGGTAGCAGAAGTGGCAGCGCGTTTTACCTTGGATGCAATGCCTGGCAAGCAGATTAGTATTGATGCGGATATGAATTCTGGTTTGATTACAGAACATGAAGCGCGCGAGCGAAGAAAAAACATTGAGCAGGAAGCTGATTTCTACGGCGCGATGGATGGAGCGAGTAAATTTGTCAAAGGGGATGCAGTTGCTTCCCTTTTGATTGTGGCTATTAATATTATTGGTGGTTTCATCATTGGCATGGTGGAAGGCGGTGGCTCTGTGAGTACCGTTCTTGCACGGTACACTCAGTTGTCTGTTGGTGATGGACTTGTTAGCCAAATTCCTGCGTTACTTTTGTCAACGGCCACAGGCTTGATCGTGACACGGTCTGCTTCTAGTGGTGATTTTGGCACAGAAATCATTAATCAACTACTTTTTTCACCAAGCGCAATGTACATCGTAGCCGGGGTGATGGTAATCCTGGGTCTGTTTTCTCCGATTGGGATTTTCATTACAGGACCAATTGCAATTGTGATCATTTTTGCGGCGCGCAGAATTACAAGACAACACACAAAATCAGAAGAAATGGTACGCACAAAAGAGGATGCAGAGCGAGCTAAGACAACGAAAAGCCCAGAAAGCATGTATTCCCTTATCCATTTGGAAGCGATTGAATTTGAATTTGGTTATGGATTGTTTCCTTTTGTGGACGCGGCGCAAGGCGGGGATTTATTGGAAAGAGTTTCCTTGATTCGACGTCAAATTGCTTTAGATCTTGGCATTGTCGTTCCGATGATTCGGTTTCGTGATAATATTCAATTGCGGGCCAATGAATATGTGATGCGCATTAAGGGATCAGAAGTAGCGCGTTATGAAATTTATCCAGGGCATTACCTTGCGATGAGTCCTGGTATTGCAGATCCGGAAGTAGTTGGAATTCCCACGAAAGAACCGGCATTTGATCTACCTGCTGAGTGGATTAACGAAGGCATGAGGGAACGTGCGATGATTTCTAACTACACGGTGGTTGATCCCCCTTCTTTAATTGCTACGCATTTAACTGAAGTAATTAAGCGTCATGCACATGAGTTGCTTGGACGACAAGAGACAAAGCAACTCATTGATGCGATGAAAGAAAGGCAACCTGTGTTAGTGGAGGAATTGATCCCACAGACGTTAACAATTGGCGATGTGCAAAGAGTACTGTCTAATCTCTTGTTAGAACGAGTATCGATTCGAGATTTATCAACTATTTTAGAAACATTAGCTGATTACGCAAAAACCACCAAAGAAACTGATCAATTGACCGAATATGTGAGACAACGCCTAAGCAGACAGATCACTGCACTCGTACGTACTGGTGATCAGCCAATCACTGCGATTACGTTAAGTCAAGCTACTGAAAAAAGAATTCAGGATCACTTATCTCATTCTGATCAAGGGATACAGCTTGCATTAGATCCACGAATTGCGCAACAATTGATGAAGGGCGTCAGTGATCATATGACTAGGTTAGCGTCTTTAGGGAAAAATGCTGTGTTGCTTGTTTCTCCCGGATTGCGAGCGCATGTACGGAGGCTGTTTTTGCGTTCGATGCCCGATCTGTATGTGCTGTCTTATTCAGAGATTGACCCGGATGCACCAATTGAAAGTGGAGGGGTGGTGAACGTTTAAGTGTTTATTAAAAGATATTTGGTCAAATCGATGCCACAAGCTGTCGAAATGATTAAACTGGAGCTAGGTCCCGATGCGGTCATCTTGTCTTCACATAAAGTGCGTGCTCAAGGATTAGCGGGGTTATTTGGTCGTACTATTTACGAAGTGATCGCTGCCATTGATGAGGATAAGCAGGTGGGAAAAGCCCAACCTGTTAGCAATGCAAGGAGTATGTCATCATCGTTGGTGGGGACAAGTAGAGCACAGCAGCAGTCGATTCCCAGAGGCAACAATGAAGTAGTTGCCACATTGGAAAGGCCGAGGTATGAAAATAGTCCGAACATAGCCAAGGACATCGTGTCTGAACCCGACAGAGAGTTGGTGGGACGGGTGCCGCGAGTGCGTAAATGGGAACCAGAAAGGATCACTCCAAAAGAACCGGAAATGGTAGTGGAAGAAGCGCTGCCTACTCCACCACCAACGCTTCACAACATTGCACAAGCGAGAGCTGCATATTCTACTAAGGATTCAGTGGCCAGTGAATTAAAGGAACTGCGTTCCATGTTGACCCACTACGTGATTGAAGGATCAGGGTCAGAAAAAAATGCAGATTTAAAAAAACTGACTTCACTATGGATGAGTACAGGGCTTTCACAACCATTGATTGAGCGATTCATGTCTAAATTGCAATCATTTCAAACGATAAATCCAGATTCTTTTCATGCCATATCAGAAGCAACACGTGCATTCATTCATGAGACATTGGCTAGTGCGGGTTCACTACGCTTAATTCGCCCAGAAGACCACTATGTAGCGCTCGTGGGGCCAACTGGTGTGGGGAAGACGACAACGATCGCAAAATTAGCGGCGCATGCAAAATTAAAAGAGGGCCGTTCGGTAGGGCTATTAACTGTTGATACGTTTCGCGTGGCAGCAGTGGAACAATTACGAACGTACTCAGATATCCTGAATATCCCTTTTGCCATTGCGGAGTCGGCCGTAGAAGTAGAGGAAGCTTTTGAACAACTTAGTGAATGTGATTTAGTATTGATTGACACAACAGGTCGCAGCTTTCTGGATTACGAGCAGATTGATGAATTAAAGGAACTTTTAGCATCCGTGACACTTGATCTGACTTATCTTGTGATTAGTCTAACTGCTCGTCCAGCAGAGGCTTTTAAGGTGGCTGAACTTTTAAAGCCGATTGGTTATCAAGGGGTATTATTTACTAAAGCTGACGAAGCCATATTGCCTTCGTTGGCATTGACCATGGCTGATGAATTTCATCTGCCGCTTTCCTACATCTCTGGAGGACAACACGTGCCAAGCGATCTCTTTACTGCTGAAAGTGCGTGGTTTCTAGATCGTTTTGCAGGAGGTGAAAGTAGTGCCAGATCAAGCTGAACAGCTACGCCAAATGATCAAGGACCAAATGACTGTCAGTGTCCCTGGGCATACACGCCTGATTGCAGTTGCTAGTGGCAAAGGTGGGGTAGGTAAAACCAATATTGTTTTGAACCTAGCGTTGACGCTTGCGGGACAGAATAAAAAAGTAGTGGTACTCGATGGAGATTTTGGTTTTTCGAATATCGATATTTTACTTGGGATGAAGCCAGAGTACAGCTTACAAGATGTGTTAGATGGGAAAACCACTTTAAAAAATGCAATGATGAAAGGCCCTCATGAATTGAATTTTGTGTCTGGTGGAGCAGGTATTCCGAGTGATGAATCGCGTTCTCATGCAAAAGTCGCTCGGTTGGCTAATGAACTGCATATGATCGATGGCGAATTTGACCAAATATTTATTGATTTTGGGGCGGGATTTGGTTCACTGACTTCTGAGATGATGAGGTTATGCGATGATTTATTGCTAGTGATTACGCCGGAGAATACCTCTGTCGCAGATGCCTATGCGTTGTTAAAAATGATGTCGATAAGAGGTAGTGTCCCAAACGTTCAACTGGTGGTCAATCGAGTGGCTTCATTGGTGGAAGGAGCCGCCACATCAGAACGGTTTATGGTAGTCGTAAGTAGGTTTTTAAATATTAATTTAAAAACATTAGGATATGTACTAGAAGATGCGGCTGTGTCGCGGGCTGTCAATCGCCAGGTTCCTTTTATCATTGGGGAACCGCAAGCTGCAGTGACAAAGTGTATGCATCAATTAGCTAAAAACTCTATTTCAGATACAGAAAAACCGACGAATGAACATGGAATTAAAGCGTTTTTTCAACGATTTTTTAAGCGTAACTAATTGATAATGAGTGCGAGAGTGATGAATTCATGGTGAATAGCGCATGGCCAAGTGTAATTGCGATTGGTGCTTCAACGGGGGGACCGAAAGCTGTCCAAATTGTGCTGGAAAATATGCCGCTTAACATGAACTCGATCGTTTTTGTTGTACAGCATATGCCTGAAAATTTTACAAAATCATTTGCGGATCGATTAAAAAACGTGACTGGACATTATGTTTCAGAGAGTACTCACCAAGAATTCGCTCAACCTGGTCACGTATATGTGGCCAAAGGTGGCATACATCTGATGGTGAGAGAAGTGAATGGGAAGATCCAACTTCTTCATTCAATGGAACCTACTATGTTACACCGTCCATCAATCGATGTTTTTTTATACAGTTTTGCAGGCATTGCTGGTTCGAAGCGGGCTGCTATTTTAACTGGGATGGGTGCAGATGGTGCAAAAGGATTACATGAAGTCAGACTAAAAGGAGGAATTACTGTGGTCGAAAACGAAGTAGACTGTGTAGTGTATGGTATGCCAAAGGCTGCGTATGAAATGGATCGAATGCATCAAGTTTTGCCGCTAATTGCAATAGGAGATTTTCTTTCTGGGATTCAGTAGTCATGTTGTTCACATAAGGGGGAATTCTATTTATGTCCTTTCAAGGATCAATAAAGGTAATCGTATTTAAGATGGCAGATCAATTTTTCGGAGTAGATGTGGGCCAAGTGATGTCCATTGAACGTGTTTCTGAAATTACGAGTGTTCCACATACAATTTCTTTTGTTAAAGGTATTATCAATTTACGCGGGGTGGTCACACCTGTCATTGATTTGCGAGAACGCCTCGGATTGCCCACGCAACAATATGCAGCAGAATCGCGCTTGATTGTGGTGCGAAATAATGAATATGATATTGCCTTGATTGTGGATGCGGCGAACGACGTGATGGATATTGATGGGAGTATCATTGAACCGCCTCCGGCAGTGATTGGTGGGGTACAAGCCGTATATTTGTCTGGGGTAGCCAAATTAAAGGATCGGTTGCTGGTGCTATTAAACTTAAATCGCATATTAAACGATAGTGAAGTGGCACAAGTGCAGACGATTACGGGGGTATAATAGTGGTTGAAAAGTATCGATTAGGAGATGAAGCAGCAGACGTACTGCGGGAAGTGGGGAATATTGGCGCCGCACATGCAGCTACCGCATTATCTCAAATATTGCATCAAGGTGTCGAGATGCAAGTTCCTCAGGTGGAGCTAATCTCATTTGATGAAATTGCTAATGTGGTCGGTGGGCCAGAAGCTGTGGTTGCTTGCGTCTATTTAAAGGTGACGGGAGATCTCAGTGGCAATATGTTTTTTATTCAGTCATTGGAAAGTGCTAAACAATTGACTGGAGAAGTCTTGCCTGAGCATCAGTCACGTGAAGAATTGAATGAATTGGAACTGTCTGCACTTGGAGAGATGGGCAATATATTAACTGCATCTTATTTATCTTCTCTAACTGATTTTACACAATTAAAAATGTATCCTTCTATTCCGTATATTTCAATTGATATGGCGCAGGCAATTCTGACAATAGGGTTGCTCTCCGATGCGCCTTTAGGCGATTATGCGTTGGTCATTCATACCACTATTCATAATACAACAGCAATTGAAAGGGCACACATTTTTCTATTACCAGACCCTGGACAAGAAATAGTGTTGCTTCGCGCGTTGGGAATGGAGATACAGCAATGATTTACAAGGTGGGGATGGCTGATGCCAAGGTGGCAAAGGACGGGGACTCTTTGCGCACCTTGGGACTTGGTTCTTGTGTAGGGATTACACTTTATGATGATATAATGAAAATCGGTGGAATGGCACATATCATGCTTCCTGTTAGCAATGTGGATAAGGAAGTGAATCTTGCGAAATTTGCGGATACAGGTGTACCTTATTTGCTGGAAATGGTGCTAGGTATGGGGGCTGCCAAAGCGAGATTAAAAGCAAAAATGGCTGGTGGAGCACAAATGTTTGCGAATGCACATGGTCTGGAAGTGATCCGAGTGGGACCGCGCAATATTGAAGCGGTTCAAGAAGTCTTAGAAAAGCTACATATTCCCATTGTCGCTTCAGCAGTAGGTGGGAATTTTGGACGAACCATAGAATTGGATTGTCAAACTGGTAAATTAGGTATCCGTACAGCACAATATGGAGAAAGCGTGATTTGAAGGAGAATGTAGATTCACATGACACCTGAAGATGCTTCTAATGGCGTGAGTACCATTGCTAATTACATCAAAATATCAGTGAGTCCGGATCGTTTATTTGCACATGTTGATTTTCGCGATCCACCAATTCACGAAGAAGGCATTAGTTTTTCTGGTCAGGATCTACTAGACTATCTTAAAAATGCTGGGTTAACACAAGGATTAATTTCTGAATCAGAAGCACATTTATTGTTGCAAAGTTGGATGAGTCCAATGGAAGGTGTGGAAGTGGCGCACGGCATACCACCTACGACTTCTACTGATGATGATATAGAGTTTTATTTTGAAAGAGACGTAACGGCTGCTCCTATGCAGAATGAAAATGGTACAGTTGATTATCGAGAACTTGGGATTCTGCAAATGGCAAATGCCAATGAACGACTAGCTAGGATAATACCAGGTATCCAAGGAAACCAAGGGATTGACGTCTATGGTAAAGAAATCCCAGTAAAACCACCTAAACAATTGAAATTACCTAAGGGTAAATTTACTTACGAATCTGGGGATGGCAAGCTACTTTTTGCTGAAATCAGTGGACAAATTGTGTATGTTAGTGGACAAAAAATATCTATATCTCCTGTATATCATGTGAAAGAAGATGTTGATTTCTCAACGGGGAATATTAATTTTAATGGCAGTGTATTAGTTCATGGCAATGTCAATGCGGGATTTCGCATCGAAGCAGAAGGCAATATTGAAGTCATGGGAATCGTTGAGGCAGCAGATTTGAAGGCAGTAGGCGATATCGTGATCCGAGGAGGGATACAGGGTTCAACGACGACCAGAATCATCTCTGGTGGCTCGATACGGGCTCTCTATCTTCAAAATGTGGTGGTCAATGCAGCGGGGGCTGTGATTGTTTCTGATAGTATGATGAATAGTGTCGTTCAGGCGATGGAGGTTCGTGTCGTAGGGAAACGAGGGTTGTTGGTAGGCGGGTTAACCCGCGTACAGAAGGGCTTATTTGCGCGAGTTGTAGGTTCTCACATGGGAGCAAAAACTAGGATTGAATTAGTTTTTTATAAACTAATTCAAGAGAAAATTCTTGAATTAGAAGCTGCACAGGCAAAAAAAATGCAGGAAATTGCAAAAATTGAAGAAATACTTGCGAAAATGCAGCAACTTGAAAAGTTGCGCAAAAGTCTAACGGTTGAACAGTTAGACAATAAGAATAGACTGATTGAAACGCTAAGTGTCGAAAAACAAATATTGCAGAATATTTACCAAGAGTATCAGGACAAGCTGGAAGAGAAGCAAAATGCTGATCCGTCGGTGGTGGAAATTGGAACCGTTGTCTATCCCGGAGTGAGCATCTCTACAGGAGAGGAAACCTTCGGGGTGAATGAAGTGTTGCGTAATACTAAATTTATTCAGGATTTGAACGGTTTGCGCAAGATGAAATAATAAATTCAGAAGGGAGTGAATGAATGGTGATGCCTTATGTATATGTGCTTTTGGTGGGAGTGCTGATTCTTTTAGCGGCGATTAGTATGCGTAATTTTAAATCAAATAAGCGACCTCGGGAAATATTGGACAACATGGAACACTTTATTGCGGAAATGGAATCTGAAAATGATCGCTTTGTAGAAATGGTCTCGCATTTGAGAAAAAAAATGGACGAAGAGAATTTGGCTATTACTAATCGAATTACGAGTGTAAGTACTGAGCTTAAGCGTTTGACAGATCGCATACAGAACTTAGAACGCACTACTACAACCAGCAAAATGGATATAGAGGATATGCCTATACTACATAGAGAACCCCCGTCTTTTCTTTCACCCAAATATCAGGAGGTGGCACGCTTACTGATTGAAGGGAAGGATACGCAAATGATCGCAAAAGAATTAGGAATTGGTCGCGGTGAAGTGGATTTTGTCGCTCGTTTGTTGGAAAGCGAGCGTGATGAGACGTGAACGTTCGGCCCAGCTTTTATGCCGGGGTGGGTACAGGAATAATTGTTTCGACAGTAATTTTAGGTGTGTTACAGTTTTTTACTATCCATCAATCTAGTCAACAGATGTTCGTACTAGATAAAAAAATACATACATTGAATAGTCAAAATCTACAATTGCATCAACAGATTCACGTAATTGAGCAGACCGCCATTGCAAGTGCCCATCAGCAGGCGCTTACAGTAGCACACGAGAAATCTACTAAACCAGCACACCATGCGCTAAAAACAGGTAGACCAGTAACGCTGGTCATCTATCCGGGCATGTCTATATCTGAAATTGCTGTGGCCTTATCCAGAGTCGGTATTGTACCGACACCAGATTCATTTGTGATTGCAGCGATCAAGTATAATCACCTACTTCGGGCTGGAAAGTATACGTTTCGTGTAAACGAATCTTTTTCACAAATATTACATACCATGGCCATTCGTTAAGCGTAGTATTAGAGTTATTATAACAATTGTGCACTTGCTTGAAAAATCCGATAATGATATACTCTTGCAGGTGAAAAACACACGTTGGCAGAGGAAGGTTAAGTCTGCGAAATGCAGGGGGCTATTCTGTAGAAGCCAACGGAGGGTAAACTTGAAGGGAGAATAATAATGGCAGTCATTTCAATGAAACAATTACTTGAGGCAGGTGTCCACTTTGGGCATCAAACCCGTCGCTGGAATCCGAAAATGGATAAGTACATTTTCACGGAGCGTAATGGGATTTATATTATTGACCTGCAAAAAACGGTGAAGAAGGTCGATGAGGCCTATAATTTCATTCGGCAGGTCGCCTCTGAAGGAAAATCCGTATTATTTGTCGGAACGAAAAAACAAGCGCAGGACTCAGTTCGTGACGAATCCATTCGATCTGATAGTTATTTTGTGAATCAGCGTTGGCTTGGAGGTACATTAACTAACTTTAATACGATTCAAAAGCGGATTGACCGGTTGCGCACACTAGAAAAAATGGAAGAGGACGGCACATTTGAAGTGCTTCCTAAAAAAGAAGTTATCTTGCTTAATAAAGAAAAAGATAGGTTAGAAAAATTCCTGGGCGGCATTAAAAACATGGAAAAACTTCCGGGAGCGCTGTTTATTATTGACCCGCGCAAGGAACGTATTGCAGTGGCAGAAGCACGTAAACTCGGTATTCCGATTGTGGGTATTGTGGATACAAACTGCGATCCTGATGAAATTGACTATGTGATCCCTGGCAATGATGATGCGATACGTGCGGTAAAATTGCTCTGTGGCAAAATGGCAGATGCAATTATGGAAGGCCGTCAAGGTGGAGAAGACGAGTCTGCCGAAGAGGGCGTTAATTAGTTGCAAAATGAATAGGAGTGAATATCATGGCTGTCGTGGCAGCAAATTTGGTGAAACAGCTTCGTGAAAAAACTGGAGCTGGTATGCTTGATTGCAAGAAGGCACTAGAACAGGCTGAAGGTAACTTGGAGAAAGCAATTGAAATTTTGCGAGAGCAAGGGTTATCTTCCGCAGCAAAAAAAGCGGGAAGAATTGCCGCAGAAGGTGTTGTGGAATCGTATATTCACGCAGGTGGGCGGATTGGCGTCATTGTGGAAGTGAATTGCGAGACTGACTTTGTTGCTAAAACGGATGATTTTAAGTCGTTCGTGCGTGACATTGCAATGCATATTGCCGCAAGTAAGCCAGAGCACTTACGGCGCGAAGATATTCCACAGGAAGTAGTGGAGCATGAGACGGAAATATTCCGTCAACAGACATTAAACGAAGGCAAGCCAGAGCATATCGTTGATAAAATCGTGACAGGCAAAGTGGATAAGTATCTGCGTGAGCTTTGTTTGCTCGATCAACCGTTTGTAAAAGACCCTTCGATTACAATTACGCAACTGGTCAATCAGATGATTTCTAAAGTTGGCGAGAATATCTCAGTTCGCCGTTTTGTCCGTTATGAAATGGGCGAGGGACTAGAAAAGAAACAAGATGATTTTGTGGCTGAAGTAATGGCTCAAGTTAAAAAATAGCAAATTTCATGGGATTAAAGTTCATGAGCAGCAAATTGGGCGCGCAAGCGCCCAATTTATCATCGTGTTAGTGATTCGGCGAGGGGTATGTTATGGTTGAGCCAAAGTATAAGCGAGTTGTGCTAAAATTAAGTGGTGAAGCACTTGCAGGAAATGATGGTTTTGGAATCTCACCGGAAGTGATTAAATCTGTTGCAAAACAGATTCGCGAAGTGATGTTGCTTGGTGTCCAAGTGTCTGTTGTTGTTGGGGGCGGAAATATTTGGCGTGGCGTCAAGGCGAGTGACGAGGGAATGGATCGTGCGCACGCGGATTATATGGGCATGTTAGCCACCGTACTAAATGCGTTGGCGTTACAAGATGCATTGGAAAGATTGGAAGTAGTCACCCGCGTACAAACTTCGATTGAAATGCGTCAAGTAGCCGAACCGTACATAAGAAGAAGGGCCATTAGGCATCTAGAAAAAAGTCGTGTCGTGATTTTTGCAGGTGGCACAGGGAATCCCTTTTTCTCGACAGACACAGCGGCCGCATTGCGTGCTGCAGAAATTGATGCTGAGGTTATTTTGATGGCCAAAAACGGTGTGGATGGCGTGTATTCTGCTGATCCACAGAAAGATCCTGATGCAGTCAAGTATGAAATACTGAATTTTATGACGGTGCTGAGCCAAGGATTGAAAGTAATGGATGCCACTGCAACATCGTTGTGTATGGATAACAATATTCCCATTCTTGTTTTTTCGATTACGGAATCAGGAAATATTCGTCGTGCAGTCATGGGTGAACCGATTGGCACCATTGTCAGGAGGGACTTTGTGTGAGTGAGCAACATTTACAAACCGCAGAAGATCGGATGGAAAAGTGTGTCGTCGCTTTAAGAAGAGATTTTACGACAGTTCGCGCAGGGCGTGCGACTCCAGCGTTGTTGGATAAGGTTCAAGTTGATTATTATGGGACGCCTACTCCTATTAATCAATTGGCTAATATTCAAATTCCTGAGTCACGATTATTGGTGATTCAACCATGGGACAAAAGCACATTGCACGATATTGAAAAAGCGATACAAAGGTCGGATCTAGGGCTAACTCCGACTAATGATGGAATAGTGATACGTCTGTCTATTCCACAATTGACAGAAGAACGTCGTGTAGATTTAACAAAGGTGATTAAAAAAATGGCAGAAGAAGCTAGAGTAGCGATTCGTAATGTGCGTCGAGATGTTAACGAAGACATTAAAAAATCAGAGAAACAGTCACAAATCTCTGAAGATGACAGTCATCGGTTACAGGAAAAGGTGCAAGAAATTACGGATAAAACAGTGGCTGAAGTAGATCGGTTGTTAATTCAAAAAGAGAAAGAACTATTAGAAGTTTAATTGTTTTGAGTGCGATGTTCTGGAGGATACCGAAATGTGGCCGTTTGGAAATAAACAAAAAAACAAGAATTCGGCCGAAATTGAACATTACAATCGGTTGGTTGCTGAACAGGGGCCTCATCATATTGCCATTATCATGGACGGAAATGGCCGCTGGGCGAAAGCTAGGGGACTTCCTCGGCTTGCTGGCCATCATTCTGGGATGCTCGCGATGCGCGAGGTGGTGAGAGCAAGTGATGATTTGGGACTTAAGTATTTAACGTTGTATTCGTTTTCAACGGAGAACTGGAAACGTCCTCGTCAAGAAGTTGAGTATCTGTGGCGCTTAGTTGATGAATTTTTTGCATTGGATATCGAAGAACTTGTGGAACGCAATGTGCGTATTACAATTCTTGGGGATACTACCGAATTGCCGCTTGTCACGCAGGCTACTGTGAATCGGGCGTTGCAGACTACAGCTGCTAATACTGGCTTAAACTTGCAATTCGCACTTAATTATGGCAGTCGTAAAGAAATTATTGATGCGGTCCAGTCAATTGCCAAACTGGTCACTGATGGGAAAGTGGCAGTTGAGGAGATTGACGAAGCGGTTTTTAGCAATGCGTTAGCGACTCGCGGTATACCAGATCCTGATTTATTGATTAGGACATCAGGGGATCAAAGAATTAGTAATTTTTTATTGTGGCAAATCGCATACACAGAATTATATTTTGTGAATGAAATGTGGCCAGAATTCGAACGTCGGCACTTGGAAGCGGCCATTCAAGCTTATCACTCCAGGGAACGGCGGTTTGGCGGTTTAAAATGAGGTGAAGTGGTGTTACTTTCGCGTGTGATAACGGCTGTGATAGGGGTAATGATGATTCTTGTCGCTGTGAAGCTGGGCGGCATGTGGATGGCTGTTTTTTTTGCCATGATTGCAGCAGTGAGCACACTGGAAATAGGGACAATGATGAAGGTTCCGTTATGGAGCATTGAAAGTATTATTGCTGTTTTGTATACAATGCTGATGGTAATATGGCCGGCATTTGAGCACTTTTGGTACATCCTCTTCTATTTGCTTCTCGCACTTACGATTGTCAGAAGAAAACAGTTTTCATTTGCCGGAGCAGGAGTTTTGTTTGCTGGTGCCCTGTATTCCAGTTATGCTTTTCGGACGCTTTTAGATTTGCGCCAAATGAATTATGGGATGACCTGGGTATTGCTGATCTTTTTTGCAATTTGGGCTACCGATACAGGAGCTTACTTTGTGGGACGAGCTTTTGGGGGACGCAAATTGATGCCTGAGATTAGTCCTAAAAAAACAGTCTCTGGCGCTGTCGGCGGAGTCTTTTTAGCGATTGCGGTGACCACGTTATTCGGCTGTTTAAGTGTGACACACGGTGTTCAGTTGTGGTGGCAATTTGCTGTGTTGGGTGCTGTGATATCGGTTTTTGGCCAAATTGGTGATTTAATAGAATCAGCATTGAAGCGCAATTACAAGGTAAAGGATTCTGGATGGATATTACCGGGTCACGGTGGGATTCTTGATCGTTTTGACAGCTTGCTCCTTGCCGCTCCCATCGCCTATCATTTAATCATATGGTTGTTCAAATGAGTGTTAGAAAGTGGGGCATCTAATTCATTGCAAAAACACATTGCGGTTATCGGTTCGACAGGTTCTATTGGTATGCAAACACTTGATGTGGTGCGTGCTCACCCTGAGGATTTTCGCGTAGTTTCCATTACTGCCAATCGCCAAACGGCTAAACTGATTCAAAACATTCTTGAATTTCGACCAGAGTTTGTTGGAGTGCGCGATGAACAACAGGCCATTGAGATTAGGCGCGCGATACCTTTTCCAATCGAAGTGGGTATTGGGAAAGAGGGTCTGATTGGGGCTGTCACGTGGTCAGGTGTTCACCTAGTGGTCAATGCAGTAGTTGGCGCAGTAGGGATTCAACCCACTATTGTAGCGCTGCAAAAAGGCATAGACGTGGCTTTGGCCAATAAAGAAACACTTGTGGCAGCGGGGGAGCTTGTCTGGGCAGCGGCTCACGAAGGGAAGGCAAGCATCATTCCTGTGGATTCAGAGCATTCTGCTATTATGCAGTGTTTGCTTGGCAATGACATCAGCACGGTCAATAAACTCGTGTTGACAGCTTCAGGAGGTCCGTTTCGGGGATTTTCAAGAGACATGTTGGAACGTGTAACGGTAGCAGATGCATTAGCTCACCCTACGTGGAAAATGGGCGCAAAGATAACGGTGGATTCAGCGACGTTGATGAATAAAGGGTTTGAAATTATCGAGGCACATTATCTGTATCACACGCCATATGATCAGATTGATGTGGTGGTTCATCCTCAAAGTATCATACATTCGATGGTATACTACAAAGATGGGGCTGTGATGGCTCAGTTGGGTACGGCGGATATGAGAATCCCTATTCAATTTGCAATGTATGGCGGAAATGTAAGGGTGGAGTCGCCTTGGTTGCCACTAGATCTAACGAAAATTAATTCACTGAGTTTTGAAGCGCCGGATCGTGCCGCTTTTCCTGCACTTGATTTAGCTTATGATTGTGGTCGTGCAGGTGGAACCTACCCAGCCGTATTAAATGCAGCGAATGAAGTCGCGGCGCTCGCATTTTTAGAGGGACAATTGCCTTACATTCAAATAGTCAACATGGTGGCGCAGATTATCGAATATCATCAGAACATTGCTTCACCTACTCTGGACCAGGTGATGGAAGTAGACGCATGGGCTAGGGAGGAAGCAAATAGAATGATACGTGAGGGGAGGGCATCCTCGTGATCGCATGGCTTCTTACTGGTGGATTGAGATCAATTATTGCAGTGGTCGTTGTGTTTATGGTATTGGTGACGATTCACGAGTTTGGCCATTTTATTGTTGCAAAAAAAGCTGGCGTGCTGGTTCCGCGCTTTGCCGTAGGGTTTGGTCCGGTTCTCTTTCGATTTGGTAAGGGAGAAACTGAATACTCGATACGTTTATTTCCACTTGGCGGATATGTCATGCTGGCTGGAGAAATGCCTCAAGATCAATTGTTCAAACTGGGAGAAACACTTTCTGTACATTTGAATGATGCGCAAGAAATCACTGAGATTAGTGACCCACAAGGCTTACCAGATGGGTTACAAGGCGAGTTAAAGCAAGTTGATATGCAGCAAAAGTATACAATGGCGTTGCAGACGACAGAGGGAGTTCAAACTTATCCAATCGCTCGACGCGCTTTTTTGATTAATGGGAAAGACAAGATTCCTTTAGCTCCTCCAGATCAGCAGATGTACCAAAAACCACTTTTAGCAAGAATGGCGATCGTGCTTGCAGGGCCATTTATGAATGTGGTGTTGACCATGGTGTTGTTTGCTATTGTCGTCGGTGTGATTGGGGCTCCGCAAAATCCACCTGCTATTTCCTCAGTAGTACCTAATTCCCCCGCTGCTAGTGCAGGATTACATTCAGGAGATGTGTTTGAAGCGGTTAATGGGCAATCAATGGCTACATG
The DNA here is from genome assembly GCA_027341705.1 of Caryophanales bacterium. The sequence goes on along the minus strand of DAIELO010000003.1, from coordinate 10,982 downwards.
GAATCAATTTGTGGCGGCTATACAAGGGAGTCCCGATAAAACGGTCAAATTAAGTGTGGAACGAAGTGGTCAGACTCTAAGTGTGCCAGTTCGTCCGATCAAAGATGCGCAAGGGTTGGGTTTTATTGGTGTGGCTCCTGTCACGGCTCATGGCGCTGGAATGGCCATTACAGGCGGTGTCGAGCAGACGTGGAGTTATACGCAGTTGATCTTTGATGCGTTAGGAAATTTATTTACGCACAAGAATGCGTTTGTCAAAGATATGGGTGGTCCTGTGAAAATTGTCGCTGTCATCGGTCAACAGGCGCAACAGGGTTTATTGAATCTGGTGAATTTGACTGCCATTTTAAGTTTGAATTTGGCCATTTTTAATTTATTACCGATTCCTGCGTTGGATGGTAGCCGATTTTTGTTTATGTTGGTGGAAGGAATTCGTGGTAGGCCAATTGATCCGCGCAAAGAGTATATGGTTCATGTGGTGGGATTTGCAATTCTGATATTATTTACTGTGTTTCGTACCTATCTAGATGTGACACAAATGTTCTAAAAACCATGATTGATGAGAGAAAGGCGGCTTTTTTTTGCAGTCGGATATTTCGGTTTCGGGGACTGAAAATGTGTATCGATTGCTTGATTTTGCAAAAATACAGGGCATCGATCAAGACTTGGAAAATGCAATTAGGCTTTTACTCGCGCAAAATGTGCGAGTATTTTTATCGCAATTAGAGCGAAAAGTGACTTTGGTGTTGCCCGCACAGGATGATGTCTCTCCTCTTGTATTAGCGCGGTGTTGGTCTGTTATTCAAAAATCATTGGCTGCTGCCAAAGTGGATATAAAACGCAGTGAATCAGATTCTTTTACTAAAAATATGCCTACGACAGAATTAGCATGGAGCAGGTATGAGGATTATCTTTTAGCGGCCTGTATGATTGTGATGGAGCAAGAAACGGGTGTACAAGTACTGCTGAAAAATGCAATGTGGAATTTGAAAAAGCATGATGTATTTGTACTAATGATGGCAGGGTCACTCGATGTGCCTAAACGCAAGCGTCTTGACGTGCTTTTGGGATTGCAATTGCAGGGGCTAATGGGTAAGTTGGTTACTGTGGTACTGGAATCACATCAAGATAGTGAACAAATGGTGCAGGCATTTAGGGACGATATGGATGCGGATGTGATTGCCATTGTTCGCAAACAGGCTGAGGAGACCATCCGTTCGGAAGAGAAAAAACCTGAGGGCAGGTCGATCTATGGTCAATCGTTTACCGATGAGGCTGTCGCTATTTCGTCAATCCAAGATGAAATGAGACGTGTGGTGATCGCAGGAAGAGCATTTGGCTTAGATATACGAGAATTACAAAATAGCCGCAAGCTCATCACATTTCACGTCAATGACCACACTGATTCAATTACGTGCAAAGTATTCCTTCGTGGGGGAACAAAAGAAAATCAAAACATCGACTGGATTACTGAAAATTCATATGTGCGCGTGCGGGGAGCGGTGCAATATGATGCGTATGCAAAAGAATTGACGTTGCAAATCCAAGATGCGGTTCCCTATTATCCACCGGTGGTTATAGATGACGCAGCGCACAAGCGTGTCGAGTTACATGCGCATACGCAAATGAGCGCCTTGGATGGCATTGTGTCTGCTACTGAACTGATTCGCAAGGCAAGCGAATATGGCCATCAGGCGATTGCAATTACCGATCACGCAGTTGTTCAAGCGTATCCAGAGGCTTTTGCTGCAGGTGCAAAATATAACATTAAAATTTTATATGGCGTTGAAATTAACTTAATAGATTCGGGGCAACAAATTGTTTTGCAACCAATCGAGGCTGTGCTGGATTCGGAAACTGAATATGTAGTATTTGACACCGAAACAACTGGGCTCTCTGCATATGAAAATGAACTAATTGAAATCGCCGGGGTACGAATGAGGGCGGGCGAGGTCATTGGGACATTTGCTAGTTTGATTCGTCCGTCTGTGCCGATTCCTAGTAAAATCACGGAAATTACGAGTATTAATGATGAAATGGTGAGAGATCAACCCACTGTTCAGGAAGTACTGCCGAAGTTTTATGAATTTGCTAAAGACAGCATTTTGGTGGCTCACAATGCAGAGTTTGATTTGTCATTTTTAAAAGAACAATGCAAACGCTTGAATCATCCTCCTTTTGATCAAGCGGTAGTCGATACGTTAGCATTAGCCCGCACCTTATTGCCAGAAGCCCGGAATCATCGCTTAAAAACACTGACGACAAAATTTAATGTGAAATTAACACAGCATCACCGTGCGCTTGCAGATGCGGAGGCGACCGGGAAAGTTTTCTATCATTTATTGGATTTAGCAAATAAAAAATATGGCGTGTCACGCCTCGCCAAGCTTTCTGCGATCGGCAAAGAAAGTGGGGATTTCAACCGCAACCGTGCGTATCATGCTACTGTGTTCGTGCGTAATCAGACAGGGCTAAAGGAATTGTATCGGTTGGTGTCAGACGCACATGTTAAGTATTTTTATCGGCAACCACGCACACCAAGGGCACTGCTACAGGCGTATCGCGAAAGCTTTCTCATTGGCTCAGGATGTAAATCTGGAGAAGTATTTCAAGGGCTGCTTCGTGGGAAATCAAGAGACGAATTAAAAGCGATGATGAAATTTTATGATTTTATCGAAGTGCAACCGCTTGATCATTATCAACCATTGCTTGAATCTGGTGAAATAAGCAGCATCGAAACTGTTAAGGAATATCAGCAATTATTGCTTACATTGGCTGATGAATTGCAGCTACCTGTTGTGGCTACGGGTGACGTTCATTTTTTGCGGCCAGAAGATGCGGTGTATCGAGAAATTATTATGTATAGTTCTGGACCCCAGCGTGATCAGCGTAAAAGGGTGGTACAGCCTATGCTCACGATGAAAACAACATCAGAGATGATGGCTGAATTTGCGCATCTAAATGAGCGTGCACAAGAAGTCGTCATTGACAATTCGCATAAAATTGCAGAGCAAATTGACGTGATACGTCCGGTTCCCGATCGCGTATACCCTCCCAATATGGAGGGTGCTGAAGAACAGGTGCGGGAACTGTCTATCACAAAAGTGCACGAATGGTATGGGGAAGAACTGCCCGATCTAGTACAGGAACGCCTAGATAAAGAGTTACATAGCATTATATCTAACGGGTTTGCTGTTAATTATCTGATCGCCCATAAGCTAGTGACGAAATCATTGGCAGATGGTTATATCGTTGGGTCTCGTGGGTCTGTCGGATCATCGTTTGTCGCTACGTTGCTTGATATTACAGAAGTTAATCCCTTAGCCCCGCATTATCGTTGTGCATCATGTCAATACAGCGAATTTATTATGAATGGTTCAATTGGCAGTGGATTTGACTTGCCAGATAAGCATTGTCCCAATTGTAATACCATATTGATAAAAGATGGACAAGATATACCATTTGAGACGTTCCTCGGATTCAAAGGAGATAAAGTGCCAGATATTGATCTTAATTTTTCGGGGGAGTATCAGGCGCGGGCGCACAAATTCACGGAAGAATTATTTGGTAAAGATTACGTGTTTCGTGCAGGCACTATTTCTACTATTGCGGATAAGACAGCTTATGGCTATGTGAGAAAATGGGCAGACGACCAAGGGAAAATGATGCGCAGTGCGGAAGTGGCACGATTAGTTGCTGGTTGTACGGGAATTAAACGCACGACCGGTCAGCACCCTGGGGGACTAATCATTGTGCCTAATGATTATGAAATCTATGATTTTTGTCCCATTCAATTTCCTGCCGATGATTTGTCTGCTGAAATGCAAACGACACACTTTGATTTTCATTCTATTCACGACAACTTATTGAAACTTGACATTCTCGGGCATGATGATCCGACAGTGTTGCGCATGCTTAAAGAATTGACGGACCTTGATCCACGAACAGTACCTGTTGACGATGCCAAAGTGTATTCGCTTTTCAGTGGGACATCTGCTTTGGGGGTGCAACCAGAAGAAATTCGCTCACGAACGGGCACGTATGGAATACCGGAATTTGGAACAAAATTTGTAAGACAGATGCTTGAAGATACAAAACCAGCAACTTTTTCAGACCTTGTTCGTATATCGGGACTATCTCATGGTACCGATGTCTGGCTTAACAATGCTCAGGAATTAATTCGCAGTCACACTGCGCCATTGCAAGAAGTAATCTGTACTCGCGATGATATTATGGTATATCTGATCTATCGCGGGCTTGAACCTTCCCGGGCATTCAAGATTATGGAAGGTGTGCGAAAAGGGAAAGGACTCTCTGAAGAAGATACAGAATATATGCGTCAATTCAACATTCCGGAGTGGTACTTAGCTTCTTGCAGGAAAATTAAGTACATGTTTCCGAAGGCGCATGCGGCAGCTTATGTACTTAACGCGGTTCGCATTGCTTATTATAAAGTGTACAAACCGCTAAGTTTTTACGCCGCTTATTTTACTGTTCGAGCAGAGGATTTTGACCTTGAATTAATGGTGCGCGGTGCAGATGCGATCAGCGCTCACATTGAAGAAATTGAAAGCAAGGGTGTCATTGCTACTACGAAAGAAAAATCGCTGCAAACTGTACTTGAAGTGGCATTGGAAATGACGCGCAGGGGTTATCATTTTAAGACGCTTGATTTAAACGATTCTGACGCTGCAAAGTTTTTAATTCGCGGGGATCAATTATTACCTCCATTTGCCGCAGCACCTGGAATCGGCGTGACGGCTGCACAAAGCATTGTGGATGCGAGAAACAAAAGTGAGTTTATCTCAGTGGAAGATCTTCAGGAACGCACGCGTGTGACCCGTGCTGTCATCGAGTTACTTGATCGTTATGGATGTTTGCAGCACTTGCCTGAATCCAATCAATTAAGCCTGTTTTAGCCAGTAGAACAAGGCGGATTCATTGCAATTCCTGTATTGCCATGCTATACTAAAAACAATGTGTGGAAGTATAGATGACGGTTGGTGAGAGTGGGGTTTCCCCACTCTTTCGTTTGCTGAGAGTAATTAGGGGCTTTTGGAGATGGGTAGGAGGTTCATTATGGCAGCCAAGCAAAAGATTACAGACCGGGTCATCGAGATGGTCGCGCCAATTTTGCAAGAAGCTGGGCTTGAACTTATTGATGTGGAGTACAAGAAAGAGGGAGCCAACTGGTTTTTAAGAGTCTTTATAGACCGTGTAAGCGGGGCCGTTGATCTCGATGATTGTGCGCTTGTCAGTGAGGCCTTGTCGGTGCAGCTTGATGAGCGAGATCCCATCCCAAATGCTTATTTTTTGGAGGTTTCTTCTGCAGGAGCTGAACGCCCCTTGAAAACAGAACGGGACTTTGAACGGGCGATCAGCAAACGAGTTCACATTACTTTTTATGAGCCTTATGCAGGCGTTAAGTTTATGGAAGGCACGCTTACGCATTATGAACAGGATCAACTGGAAATGGTGGTTGATGAACAACCCGTGTTAGTACCTACAGATAAAATTGCAGGCGCACGTCTAGCGATTGAATGGTAGACGGTGTCGACAAATTCATGAAGGGGGGGTGTCTTGGTATATGAATTCTGATTTTATCGCTGCGTTAGATCAATTGGAGACAGAACGTGGAATTAGTAGTGTAATATTACTAAAAGCGATTGAGGCGGCTTTGATCTCAGCATATAAACGTAATTTTAACTCAGCTCAGAATGTGCGAGTTGACATTGATCGATTAACCGGTGAGATGAAAGTGTATGCAAGAAAGACAGTTGTAGATGAACCAAAGGATCCACGGTTGGACATCTCCTTAGATGCTGCTCTGGATATTAATCCTAATTATCAACTTGGTGATATTGTTGAACTCGAAGTGACACCGCGTGATTTTGGCCGAATCGCAGCACAAACGGCCAAACAAGTAGTCACACAGCGGATCCGTGAGGCGGAGAGAGGCATTATTTACTCTACTTATGCTGATATGGAAGAAGACATCATTTCGGGGATTGTTGCAAGACAGGATGGACGTTTTTCTTATGTAGATCTGGACCGAACAGAGGGATTGTTGCCCGTTACTGAGCAAATCCCATCGGAGAAGTTACACATGGGAGATCGCATTAAAGCGTTCATTTTACGCGTGGAAAAAACAACCAAAGGGCCCCAGATTCTCTTATCTCGAATCCATCCAGGGTTATTGCGACGGCTTTTAGAACTTGAAGTTCCAGAGATCTTTGATGGTATTGTAGAAGTGAAGGCAGTAGCAAGAGAAGCGGGCGCTCGTTCTAAGGTGGCTGTTTTTTCTAGAAACAAGGATGTAGATCCGATTGGAGCCTGTGTAGGACCTAAGGGGATGCGTATCCAAGCTGTGGTTTATGAGTTGAAAGGTGAAAAAATTGACGTGATCGAGTGGAGTAATGATCCGGCAATTTTTGTTGCTAGTGCCCTTTCGCCCGCAAAAGTGGTGGATGTGGAAGTGGTTGAAGGAGAAAAGACGGCTCGTGTGATTGTGCCTGATCATCAATTGTCTCTTGCTATCGGCAAAGAGGGACAGAATGCTCGTTTGGCAGCTAAACTCACCGGTTGGAAGATTGATATCAAAAGCGAAAGTCAGGTGGGGCGAATGGCCTCCGTGTTTGCTGACTTGGACAAAGATTCTTTTTTCACTGATTAGGAGGGGGAGCAATTTATGCGCAAGGAACCTCTCCGACAGTGTGCGGGCTGTCAAGAACAAAAGCCGAAGCGTAGTATGTTACGCGTGGTCATTACGCCTCAAGGTGAAATCATGTTAGACCTTACAGGTAAAAAAGCAGGGCGAGGTAGTTATATTTGTAATGATCGTGCTTGTTTTGCACTTGCTAGAAAGCGCAAGGCACTTGACCGAGGGCTAAAAACTCAAATTTCAGAGCAAGTTTATGATCAGTTGTTACAGCAAATAGAGGCTCATGAAATCAAAAGCTGAGTTACTTGGTATGTTGGGGTTGGCAGCGCGCGCGCGCGCTTTAGTGATTGGTGAAGCTGATTGTTTGCGCGCGATACGAAGTGGTCAAGTGAAGTTGGTGTTTCTAGCAACAGATGCAGGGGCTAATGGAGCAAAAAAGATGCTTGATAAATGTACTTTTTACCATGTACAGGTGCATCGGATCTTGAATAAGAGTGAATTAGGGCAAGCAATCGGTAGGGACTTTCGAACTGTAGTGGGAGTGACTCATGAGCAGTTTGCGCATAAATTAGCTCAACTAACAGTTTCTCAAGTTGGAGGTGAAGGCGTTTGACTAAATTGCGGGTTTACGAATATGCAAAACAATTAAACATGTCCAGCAAAGAAATCATTACGATTTTAAGCCGATTAGACATACCGGTGAATAATCATATGAGTGTGATGGAATCTGGTATGGTGGAAGCGGTGGAAGGCTTTTTTTCGGAAGTAAAGTCACGGGCGGCGGCGCGGACGGCTGCTAAACAAGAACAAGAAAATGCGCGTAAAAAAGAAGTGATGAATATGGTGATTGCAAAAGAAGAAGGACAGAACGATGCAGTGCAACCAGAGCGTGCTCTGCATGTTGAAAAGCCAGTGGCAAAAGAAGAAGTTGTGAATACGACGGCTAAGCCAGTCAAACGAGAAGAAGAGGACGAGGCGATTTCTATTACAGGTGCAAGAACACAGGCTTATGTAGCCCATCGACCAATGCAAAGAACAAACGCTGAGAGACCAAACGATAACAACGTTCAGTCTGCAAATACCAGCACTCAGTCCAACAACAACAACAACAGCACTTCAGCACCCAGAACCGGATATAATTCAGGAAATAACTACAGAAGACCAAATGAACGTCCTGGTGAACGCACGAATGAACGCCCAGGAGATCGCACAGATAGGCCAGCACCTCGTACGAGTAACGGACAATCATCTGGCAATTCGCGTAACTTTGAAAACCGCTCACCTCGTACTGGGCCAGGAAATGATAGTCAAAGACGTACAGATGACAAAAGGCCATCAAATTTCAGGAAAGATGCGAGTCCTGGGCAGCGTACTTCTTCTCAGGGTCAAGGTGGTGCGCCGCGCACTGGACAAACGGGAGCAAAAACTCCCACGGGAAGTGGGATGGGCAATCGGAATTACAGTTCTAGAAGCGCGAATGCCAATGCCCAAGGTGGTTCTTCAACCAATTCCCAAAGCAATACAAGGAGTACGTGGCGCAATAAAGACCAAGCCAAGACACCTGCTGCCAGTGCTGTGAGTAATCAAAACACTCCTCGGAAGCGGACGGAAACTAATTCCCGTGATTTTACCCGCACTCAATCTGCTGAACGACGCGAAAATAGTAGAAAGCTACAGCAATCTAGGAGCCGTTCGCAAAATAAGACGCAGGTCGTTAAATCTCCTGAAGGGCCAAAACAAGTAACTGTCGATGGACCGTTTAATGTAGGGGAATTTGCCCGCTTAATCCGGCGTGAAGCGTCCGAAGTCATCAAAAAATTGTTGTTTTTAGGAATATTGGTGACGATTAATCAGGAAATTGACACGGATACGATGGTATTGGTGGGCGCTGAATTTGGCACAGAAGTGATAGTGGAAGCGCCTCGTGACGTGGAAGCGGAAGAAATGTTGATTGAAGAAGTTAATCAAGATACACTTGAAACAAGGCCGCCTGTGGTGACGATTATGGGTCATGTTGATCACGGCAAAACCACGCTGCTAGATGCCATTCGCGAAACGAACGTAACGGCAACTGAAGCGGGCGGTATTACGCAACACATTGGTGCGTATCAAGTGGAAATCAACAATCGAAAAATCACCTTCCTTGATACACCAGGTCACGCTGCATTTACCACCATGCGTGCACGGGGTGCTCAAATCACGGATATTACTGTACTGGTCGTTGCTGCAGATGACGGCGTAATGCCACAAACGGTGGAAGCTATCAATCATGCAAAAGCGGCAAATGTCCCGATTATTGTCGCCATTAATAAAGTTGACAAGTTAGATGCAAATCTTGATCGAATCAAACAAGAGTTGACTGAGCATGGATTGGTGGCAGAAGAGTGGGGCGGAGATACAATCTTTGTGCCTATTTCGGCGTTGAAAAAGCAAGGAATTGAAGAATTGTTGGAAATGATCTTACTTGTAGCGGATATGGCTGACTTGAAGGCCAGTAAAAGTGCTCGTGCACGTGGCACCGTAATCGAAGCGGAGTTAGATAAAGGTCGCGGACCTGTGGCTACTGTATTAGTGCAAAGTGGCATGTTGCATATTGGCGATGTGGTGGTGGCAGGGAATACTTATGGTAAGATTCGCGCCATGGTCAATGCGCACAGCCGTCGTGTCAAAGAGGCATCTGCGTCGATGCCGGTGGAAATTATAGGGCTATCAGATGTGCCCAGTGCTGGCGATTTGTTTGTCGTATATGACGATGAACGACAAGCGAGGATCGTATCAGAACGGCGGACTTCCCGTCAACGCGTGGAAGATTTGAATGACACTAGCAGAGTGACATTGGATGATCTCTACAAGCAGATACAAGAAGGCGAGATCAAGGAACTGAATTTAATCTTAAAAGGTGACGTTCATGGCTCGGTGGAAGCGGTTATTGGTGCATTGCAAAAAATCGATGTCAGTGGTGTGCGTGTGAAAGTGATTCACACGGGCGTAGGTGCTGTGACAGAATCTGATATTTTGTTAGCGTCAGCTTCCAATGCGATTGTTATTGGTTTTAATGTTCGCCCTGAACCGATCGGTGTGAAGATGGCGGAAGCGGAAAAAGTAGAAATTCGTCTGTATCGTGTTATTTACAATTTGATTGAAGATATTGAGTCAGCATTAAAAGGGTTGCTTGATCCTGTCTTCAAAGAAGTGGTCGTTGGGCATGCGGAAATTCGCCAATTGTTTAAGGTGTCCAAGGTGGGAACAATTGCTGGTGGTTATGTGCAAGATGGGAAAATGATTCGTGATGCTGATGTGCGTTTGTTGCGAAACGGCGTGATTGTGTATGAAGGCAAATTGGATTCACTCAAACGTTTTAAAGAAGATGCGAAAGAAGTTAACTCTGGCTATGAGTGCGGATTTACGCTGGGGAATTTTAACGATATTAAAGAAGGCGACATCGTGGAAGTCTATAAGATGGAGGCCGTATCCGCAGAGTAGGTGATGAAAGTGAAAGTACGTGCTGAACGAATTGCGCTACAAATGCAAAGGGAAATTAGCGATATTATTCAAAGTCAGGTGAAAGACCCTCGTGTTGGTTTTGTTACTGTTACAGCCGTGGAGGTTACCAATGATTTTCAGCATGCCAAAGTGTATATTTCTGTACTTGGCAATGAGGGGGAAAGGGAAAATTCCTTGCATGCGTTGGACCGCGCAAGGGGATTTATCCGTACAGAAATTGGCAGGAGAATCCGCTTGCGATTGACACCAGAGATTCAGTTTGTGTTAGACGAATCATTGGATTACAGTATGAAAATCGGTCGTGTATTGCACGAAATTTTTCCTCAAAGTGAAACGGACGGTGAAAAACGTGACAGTGACGGGGAATAATGATTATCAGGAGATACTGCATGCCATCACGAGTGAACCTGATCAGGTACTCGTGGTGTGTCATGTCAGTCCTGACGGGGATGCCATTGGCGCTGGATTGGCAATGGCTCGCTTTTTAGAACAGACGGGGAAGTCATTTACGGTAGTGAATGATGACCCTGTTCCGTCACGTTATGATTTTTTGCCAGGCGTGGAAAGATTTCAACGAACGGAAAATGTCACTGGAAAATTCAATACGATTGTGTCACTGGATTGCGCTGACTTAAAACGACTGGGGAACACAATCAATCTATTTGCGGATGCTCATCGATTGATTAATATTGATCATCATGAAACTAATAATTCTTATGGCGAGTTAAATCTCGTACAGGCCGAGGCATCAGCTACTTGTCTGGTGTTGTATCGTATGTTTCGTGCGTCAGACGTGACAATCAATCGCGATATGGCA
>DAIELO010000039.1 GCA_027341705.1 Caryophanales bacterium | reverse complement strand
CTAAATGACAGATCCGTACCAGACCCCAGCAAATGAACTTTGTCCGTTTGTTCCATGAGATTTTTTAAGACTTCCATAGCCCCACGCATTTTGGCATAATCCAGCGTACATACCTGATAATAGAAATCTTCAAAACCTTCCGTGCTCATATTGGCTAATTGCGCCATCGAGCCATTAGGATAACGCAGCACCACCCAGCGCGTTCCCTTAACACGCGCCTCCGAATGCACTGGCGTTCCATAATGAGCATCAAATAGCGCCATTTTATCACTTGGCACATCTGCATACTCACTAATGTTGTCATTGCCACGCAAACCCACATAACAATCCATGTCTTCCATTAGGCTCCGATCATACTTTGCAGCCAATGCAAATTGTTCTGCATTACCGCCTTTAAGCCAAGAACGCCATACATTTTGATCCCGTACTTGAACGAACGGAATGGCTCCCGCCTGATATGCCGCTTCAACGATTTTTTTACCTAGATCTGTAGAAGGACCAAACATTTCAATTAAAATTTTATCGCCTGTTTTCGCCTTTACCGAATAATTAACGATAAGTTGTGCTAATTGTTCCGCGCGCGGATCTTTCATAATAATCTCGCCTCCCATTAGTACCATAGCAAAGTATTTACGGAATTTCTAGGCTTGTATGCTTAGCCCCACATTGCACAACCTAACGCGAGAGGGGGTGACAAGCCATGATGACATTATGGCAAAGCATGGCTCGCAATTGGAGCAGACGCGCACCTAATAAGGGCATGGGATTTTTCCCGGCAATGCTACTTGGTACTGGAATTGGTATTGCTGCAATTCAAATCATGCGAAAACAAAGTGTACGAAGAAGCATCTTCTCACTTATTTTTCCCGGGAATCGGCAAATGCAACCCGCACGGTAATCTTTTGTGGAAAAAGGTCATGATGACCTTTTTCCTTTTTACTATTGGCAATGATATGTTCTTCGGTTATTATAATGTCATAACATTATAACGAGAGGATATAAGACTAATGACCCAACTACGAGCCGGGTATCCACTGTATTTACAAATAAAAACATGGCTTCTCGAACGAATCGAATCAGGCGAATGGATTGAAGGAAGTCTGATTCCCAGCGAGAGTGAACTGATTGCCACTCATAAGGTATCCAGAACGACAATACGCCAAGCTCTTCAAGACTTGGTCGCCTCAGGGTATCTCGTGCGCAAGCAAGGACGCGGGACATTTGTAGCGAAAAGAGATCAACTGTTCACCTCCTCTCCATTGTACGGATTCAGAGAAGAATTGGAGTTGTACGGTCGATCGACAGATATATGCCAACTAACAATCCAAATTGAACCTGCATCACCCGATGTTGCCCTACACCTACGCACCCTTGCAGGTACAAACGTTGTGAAGATTTCGCGAACGATCTGTGAAGAAGGTCAACCGATGATGGCAGATATCAGTTATTTGCCTGAAGCCATTCAACCTTTGATTGATGAAAATTCACTGCGCAACGCAAGCATTTACTCTGTACTTGAGTCCCACGGAATCTCGATTGCCGCAGGCGAGCAAATGATCTCTGCGGTCAACGCCGACGAAGCCACGGCGTCAATGATCAATTGCCAACCTGGTGAAGCTGTCTTATACGTAGAAAGAGTGACTAGGGACAAAAACGGACAGCCCATCGAATATTCCATTGCCAAGTATCGACCCAAATTTTATGAATATCGCGTCCGTTTAACGAGAAAACTTGAAAAGGAGGATATCAATGAATAAGTTAAATAACCTCCCGTTGGCTTTTTTTAAAAACCGTCCAAATTACCCTTGGTACGTAGTTGGTACCGTATTTATAGGCGCGTTTATGGCGGCGTTAGACACTAGTATTATCACAGTAGCATTACCCAGCATTGCACACGAATTCCATCAGTCAATCAGCGTAACAGCATGGGTGGCGCTCGCCTATTTGTTGACCCTAACTGCCCTGCTTGCGATTTTCGGACGAGTCGCTGACATCGTAGGACGCAGACCGTTGTATACTCTAGGATTTACCGTTTTTATTATTGGCTCTGCCATATGTGGTGCATCTCCTAATTTAACGATTTTAATTGGCGCGAGAATTTTACAAGCAATCGGTGCCGTACTTTTGCAGTCCAACAGTATTGCCATTGTCACTGCAGCCGTTCCATTAAGTTCACGAGGCAAAGCAATCGGCATTCAAGGCACTGCACTAGCAGTTGGTCTGTCACTGGGACCTACCATCGGCGGATTTCTAATTGGCACGTTTGGCTGGAGATCCATATTTTACGTCAACGTTCCAGTGGGAATTATTGGAACGTTGCTGGCGGCCATGATTTTGCCGCGCGATATTTTGAAAAAACCAGAGATCAAACGTCCCTTTGACTTTGTAGGCGCATTTTTAATTGCAGTAAGCCTTGTTTTTCTGCTTTTTGGTATCAATCAAGGCAACGAACGTGGCTGGGCATCTCCGCTCATCATCATCTCAATCGTACTTGGAATTGTGTTGATTCTGGGATTTTATTTGCAGGAAAAAAGACATCCTGCCCCCATCATTGACTTTTCCCTTTTTAAGATTACTAATTTAACATGGGGTAACCTTTCAGGAGCCATCACTTACGCTGTGATGTATGGGGTTCTATTTATCATTCCGTATTATCTTGAAGAAGCGTTACATTTATCCTCTGCTCACTCAGGATTATTAACTTCTCCATTGCCACTAGGCATGATGATGCTCGCACCTATTGCGGGACGGATCGCTGATCGTTTAGGCGAGAAAATCCCCACCATGGCAGGAGCCATACTAATGTTAATTGGCGTCTTTTGTTTAGTGTTTTTAACACCGACCTCTTCCTTTATCTTAATGATCATTCTGTTATTTATCATCGGTGTAGGAATGGGCATTTTCACACCTCCCAATAACAGTTCAGTCATGGGTAGCACGCCCCATGAATCACTTGGCGTGTCATCTGGCATGCTAAACATGTCACGTTCACTTGGACAGAGCGCCGGCATCGCACTAGCATTCGCTATTTTTCAGGGAATTACTATCATTTTTGGCTTCACATCTAATAATGCCCCAATACACGTACTGGTGAGCGCATTTCACATGACCATTATCAGTCTTGCCATCCTGAGTATTTTGGCGGTGCTCATATCCATTTTCCGATCTTCAAACAGCACGCGAAACGATGGGGAACATCATTCACAAAACATGGCTGAATTCACTTTAGAGTAAATCCTTATTAACTTTTGTTTTTTGACAATGAATAACATATAAGCTAGGATTAATAGGTTTAGTTCAGCTGTGGGGAGTGAGTGGACTTGCCGATGTTTATGCTCCTCGGAAAAATTTTGCTCATCATGATTGTCCTCATTATTGTTTCGCAGATTATCGTGATTATCAGTTCAGTAATTATGACTAGATTTCGCAGAAGAAGAGCACATTTATCTTTTGGTGAAGTAAATGAACCTTTAGTCTATATTGACGAAAATAACTTGCAAATCTTCACTTATGGAATGGATTTATACCATGCGATGTTACATGACATTGAAGAAGCGAAGGAGTCCATTTGCTTAGAGTCTTTTATTTGGAAAGGGGACACCATTGGTCACAGCTTCAAAGATGCCTTGACCAAAAAAGCAGATGCGGGGGTTCCTGTTTACATCATTCTGGACGGTTTTGCTAATTTAGTCGTACCAAGATCATTTAAAGTGTTCTCAAATAAAATTCATGTACTGATATACCGATCTTGGCGAGGATTATTCGACGTGTTTGATCCTCGCCACTGGTCCCGTGATCATCGCAAAGTACTGATAATTGATCGCAAGATCGGCTATACCGGAGGGTATAATATTGGCGATTTATATGGTGAAAAATGGCGTGATACACATATTCGTGCAGAAGGAACGATTGCACAAAATTTATATGCGTCCTTCACTAATTTTTGGAACAGTCACTCCGGCAAACGAAGCTTTGCCTTAGATCCTGCGCCAGCGTCCATCATTCCCCATATTCGTCTTTACGAGAATAACCCAGCCCAATTAACTTTTCCCATTCGTTCGTTATATATTGATGCCATTGACTTAGCGAAAAGTCATGTGTTTCTGACGACACCTTATTTCATCCCCGACCGCTATGTGCTGCATTCCTTATTGCGTGCAGCAAGTCGCGGGGTCAGTGTGCAATTGTTGATACCAGAACGCTCCAACCACCTGCTCGCTGATTGGCTGGCACGCACATTTTTCACAAGATGCCTGAAGCAAGGGGTGCGCGTATTCCTATACCAGAGATCGATGATTCACGCGAAAACAGCCACCATTGATGGAGAGTGGACAACGATCGGAACTGCCAATCTTGACCGCTTGAGTTTAGTGGGGAACTACGAAATCAACGTCGAGTTTCTTGATCAACAAATGGCCTCTAGTATGGAAAGTATATTTCAAAACGACTTGACATACTGCAAGGAATTGCGCTTGGCAGATTGGGTACATCGTCCATTGGCGCAAAAAATGGGAGAGCTTATACTCTCCCCGTTATGGCCGTTTTTGTAATAAATATTAATTGCTTAGCTAAATACAGGTTCTACAAATGCTTCCAGCTTCTTTTTAGATGATTTGTCCACCTCAGCATGAAGACTGTTGCCATGTGAATCCATGGTCACAATCGCAGGAAACCCGTCCACTTCAAGGTGCCACATCGCTTCTGGAATGCCAAACTGCTCCAGAAAATCAACACCAGTCACTTGTGTAACTGATTTGGCATAAAATTGCGCCGCTCCGCCAATGGCATTCAGGTACACCGCCCCATGTTCCTTAAGTCCCGCCAGCGTTTTTGCGCCCATCCCACCTTTGCCGATGATTACCTTTAAGCCGAATTTTTTAATAATGTCCGCCTGATACGGCTCTTCCCTAGAACTAGTTGTGGGTCCTGCCGCTTTCACATGCCAACCCTGCTCGTCATTGAGCATCACCGGTCCGCAATGGTACAACACGCCACCTTGCAAATCAACAGGCGACTCATTGGTCATCAGGTACTTATGCAGCGCATCGCGGCCAGTATGCATAGCTCCTGAGATGATGACCACATCCCCCACCTTCAATTGACGAATTTGTTCCTCTGAAATAGGTGCCTTTAACACCACCGCAGACTCACCAAACGAAGGCGTTTCCGATGCTGGCATTTTCACTTCCGCATCCTTATACAACCATGCCTTGCGTTCACCCGTCTGCCCGTCAAGCAACATGCCTTGACGTCGGAACGCCCAGCAGTTATACGCAACCGACACAAAAAAGCTTGCTGGAAGCCGGTTCTGAGCGCCGATCTTGCATCCCAACAGTGTCACATTGCCACCAAACCCCATCGTACCAATGCCCAGTTGATTCGCCTTATCCATCACGTAATTTTCCAGTTCAGCCAACTCAGGATTGGGATTTACATCGTCCATCTTGCGAAATAATTGCCCCTTGGCATGGTCATATCCAGTGGTGCGATCCCCGCCAATAGACACACCAATGAAGCCTGCGCTGCAACCTTGTCCTTGCGCCTGATAGACCGCATGCAAGATGCATTTGCGCACCCCATCAAGATCACGTCCTGCTTTGCCAAGCCCATCGATCTCCATCGGTAAGCTGTATTGAATATTTTTATTCTCACAGCCTCCACCCTTAAGAATTAACTTGACTTCAACATCATCTTTTTCCCATTGATGAAAATGGATCACCGGTGTACCCGGCCCAAGGTTGTCACCAGTATTCTCCCCCGTCAGTGAATCCACCGAATTGGTTCTCAGCTTACCCAAATGGGTAGCCTCTGCCACCGCTTCTTTGATCGCTTGCTCCATCACCAGTTGATTCGCGCCCACTGGCGTATGCACGATAAATGTTGGCATACCTGTATCCTGACAAATGGGACCTTGCAGTTCCTCTGCCATGATCACATTGTCAAAAATTGTTCTCAACGCAATCGCTGCGCGAGAACCCGCTTCTTCACGCACCTGTGATGAGAGCAATGCCTTTCTTACGTCAGGAGGCAAGTTAGTTGACGTGTCTATGATTAATTCCAGCATACTTTGCTTAAAGTTCTTCATCGTAAATCCCCCACTTTGTCATTAAATCAACTACTGTAACCATACCAACCGCGACTCATACAAACACTCCTTTATTTTACTCTATCTGAAATTATTCTGCATTTGCCAACCAACAAATGTTGTCATTCAATGGTAGGGATAATTTCGATGGACAGGAGATACTATGTAAGTAACAGGAGGGATGTACATGAACAAATTCGCGCTAGTGTTAGTGATTATTGGCGCGCTAAACTGGTTGTTGGTTGGGTTATTTCGATTCGACCTAGTCGCATCCATTTTTGGTGGACCTGCCGCAATTTTGAGCCGTGTTGTATATACCTTGGTGGGGTTGGCAGGTATTTATACCATTAGTTTACTCTTCAGCGATGTGCGAAGAGAAACATGACAATTCGAAGCGGGCTGCTTTTGTGAAAATAAAACAGCCCGCTGTTTTTTATTTTTTAGAAATTGGTTTTTGTGGACGAAGCGGATAAGAAATATTCCCCAATTGATATAACGGATTCCGGGAAAATAATCCTTTTAATCCCTTCCAGCTAAATGGCACAATGGGCCACAAGTAAGGCACCGCCAGGGAGCGAGTGCGATAAAGTACAATGAGCCAAATCACAGTGGCAATAAGCAGCCCTATACCGCCAAATACCCACGACATAACAATCATCCACAGTCTGAACACACGATTAGCCGTCCCCAACTCCCTAGACGATGTGGCGAATTGAGCAACTGCCGCTGTGCCGACAAAAAACAACGTTTCTGGCGACAACAGATTCATCATCACCGCAAATTGACTAAAAAGAATGGCAGCAAAGATGCTGATGGCTGTGGCTAAAGTCGTCGGTGTATTGATCACTGATCGTTCAAACAAATCAACGACAACTTGAGTGATAAAAAACTGTAATCCGAGAGAAAGCGGCAATGGTTTGGAAGTCCCTAAAAATAGCAGCTGTTTGGGAAGATGATCATGTTCCGCAGCAAGCACAATAAAGATAGACGGTCCAAAAACAGAAAATAAAAATCCAAAAAATGAGGCGATTCGCATGTACAAACCCACCACCGGATAGCTTTGATAATCATCTGGATGGTGAATATGATGAAAAAGTGTGGTCGGACCAATCATCGCCTCCGGGGTAGTGTCTACTACGATAGCCACTTGACCTTCCATTAATCCTGTAGCTGTCACATCTGGCCTTTCCGTATAACGAAAGATTGGATATGGATTCCACTTGACCTGGCCAATCCATTCGGTCAATGCTTGGGATCCCATCGCTGCAATATCCATATTAAACGACTTTATTTTTTCTCTTATATCCCTTACAAGATCCATGTTAGTCACATCTTTGAGATATAATAAACTTACATCAGTTTGGGATCGATTCCCGATTTGAAACAACTCTACACGCAGTCGCGGATCCCTCAAACGACGACGAACGAGCGCCACATTCATTAACATGACTTCATTAAATCCGTCACGCGGTCCACGTACCACGCGTTCCACTTCCGGTTCCTGAATGCTTCTCATCGGATAAATACGAGTATCAATCAATACAGCAATGTCACTACCATCAATAAATAGCACCAGCGGACCTGACAGAATAAACCGCACGGCGTCTTTCATCTTATCCACCGCTTGCACTTGTACAAAACCGACTGTCACCGTCAGATATTGCACCATTTCTTGCACATCAAAGGGTTCATTGCCACGCATCTGAAAAAATGTGCGCAACGTTTGTTCCAAATTTTCTAATATTAATACCATATTCATGGTAAGAAAGAATCCATTCGCGGTGTATGCCGTCATTTTTTGACCAGAAAATACAAACGGTTTGGCGAGCATATCCCAACTCACACCGATACCAAGTAGCTGTTTTAAGTATTCATCGTTTTGTTCAAGTTGGGTGGCTATCTCAGGATATGATAGTTCGGTGTCATTACTCATGCATCAACTCACCTCTTCTTGAAAGTTTGCAACAAATACCAATTAACTATGCATAATTAGGTTTAGTTTTCTTCGCAAAAGGTGAAACTTTTAATATGAATGAATCGTCTATACCTACGAGGATTACCAGCAAGGAGGCTAGGGGAATGACTAATCTAAAACGTTGGTTGGCAGTATTGTCTATTCTCGTTTTGTTTTCCAGCGTTGGCATTTCGGCGGTTGTACACGCCTCGCCTAATAACTTGATCCCTACTGGATGGCAGTTGCATACGATTGACCATCAAGTTACTTTTGCGTATCCCACAAACTTTGTCGCCGCAAATGATGGCTCCCCAAATGTGCAAATTGCCGGGGGCGCGTT
>DAIELO010000038.1 GCA_027341705.1 Caryophanales bacterium | reverse complement strand
GTAGTAGGTGTCATGCATGCTTGTGGTCATGATGGACACACTGCGATTTTACTTGGTACAGCCAAAACCTTAAGTGACATGAAAAATAAATTACGAGGCGAAATTCGCTTTTTATTTCAACATGCTGAAGAACTTTTTCCTGGTGGTGCAGAGGAAATGGTGGCAGCTGGTGTCATGAATGGAGTAGATATGGTGTTAGGTGCACACCTTTGGGCGTCCCTGCCAGTTGGTAGTGTGGCAACTGCATCAGGGCCACTATTGGCGGCACCAGACACCTTTCAAATTACGCTGTTGGGTAAAGGCGGGCATGCGGCTGACCCGAATGAAACAGTGGATCCGATTGTCATTGGCGCAAACGTGGTAACCAACTTGCAATCTATTGTTTCGCGCTATAAAGATCCTTTTTTGCCGGCGGTTGTCTCTGTTACACAATTTATTGCCGGCACGGCAGATAATGTGATCCCTAGCACGGCGATGTTAACAGGTACCGTTCGCACTTTCGATCCTGTGCTCAGAGATCAAATCCCCGCCCAAATGGAACGTGTCGTCAAAGGAATATGTGATGCTCACGATGCGCACTACCAATTTGATTATCAACGTGGCTACCGACCTGTGATCAACGATCCACATGTGTCAGCCAGACTAGAAGCATCGTTACAACATACATTTGGTGAACATGCGGTAGTAAAAGCCGAACCTACAATGGGAGGTGAAGACTTCTCTGCGTTTCTTCAAAAGGCACCTGGTGCATTTTTCTTTATCGGTGCAGGGAATGAGCAGTTAGGGATCACTTATCCTCATCATCACCCCCGATTTACAGTAGATGAAGACGCGCTTGCCATTGGTGTAAAAGGTTACGTCAACGCCGTTTTCGATTTATTGTAAGGAGCGAAAAGCGTGAATCAACAACTGCCAACTACTACATTGTTAATTCGTCCTGTCAATGAAGCCTCACAACACGTGAAGGGCATGATCATGGTACTGACCGGGGCGGTACTGTGGGGGCTTTCCGGAACGGCTGCGCAGGTGCTATTTCAGCATGACAACGTATCACCATTGTGGCTTGTTACTGTTAGGATGGGTATATCTGGATTGTTGTTAATTGCTGTGGTCATATGGCGTCAAGGTATTGCAGATGCTGTTCGCATTTTTACGCACTTCGCGGATATGTGGCGTTTATCATTATTTGCGGTGTTTGGGCTAATTGGCGTTCAATACTCGTATTTTGCGGCCATTCGTTATGGCAATGCGGCAACTGCCACTTTATTGCAAAATCTAGGGCCTGCGTTGTTGACGATGTATTTGACATTTAGTAATAGAAGGCTGCCAGAAACAAAACAGATTATTGCTGTCGTTATCGCATTTCTTGGTACTTTTTTATTAGTGACTGGCGGTCATTTGAACGGGTTGCAAATCTCCTCCGTAGCGCTTTTTTGGGGGCTCTTTTCTGCTGTGGCATTGGCGTTTTATACTATTTTTCCGAGTAAAATTATTCATACCTATGGCACTGCAGCGACAGTTGGTTGGGCTATGATCATTGGTGCAGTGATCCTCAGTATCCTTGACAGACCATGGCATGCGCATATCATACTCACTGTTTCTTCAGTGACCTTGATTGGTTTTGTGGTGATTTTTGGAACATTTTTAGCTTTTTATCTTTATTTAGCAAGTATTAAATTGATTAGTCCTGCCGAAACCAGTCTATTTGCGAGCGCTGAACCACTTACTGCCACAGTTGTGGCGATCGTGTTTCTCCATGTTCACTTGACGGCAGTCTCTATTTTTGGTGGTATCCTGATTATTTTAATGGTCATATTGCTCGCTATCAAACCAAGAACCATTCAAGAATAAGAAAGGGGAATTAGAATGTCCGCAGTGATAATTGTGGAAGGCAAACACGACAAAGAACGACTACAAAAATTGTTGCCCCCAGATTTTATCATTCTATGTACATTTGGAATTCCCACAGACGAACGATTGCAATGGCTAAAAACTACATCCACTGATGCAGATGTTTATATATTTACAGATAGTGATTTTGTGGGAAGAAGAATCCGCGGAATATTAAGTGAAGAGTTTCCTGACGCTATTCACTTACATACAAAAAAAGAATACGGTGGTGTAGAAAAAACACCTGCGGAATACCTTCAAGAATTGCTTGAAAAGTACGAGTTAATTTGAGCAATTATTGCTTTGTGGTACTATGAAAAGGCAGAGGAGGGTAAATAATCGTGGATAAAGTATTTCCATCATCACAAGCAGCGATCAGCGATATTCGCTCAGGTTCTACGCTACTTGTGGGCGGTTTTGGGCTTGTAGGTATACCGGAAAATTTGATCACCGCATTAAAGGTAAGCGGTATCAATAATTTAACTGTTGTCAGTAACAACTGCGGCGTGGATGACTTTGGACTTGGCATCTTACTACAAAATCATCAAATCAAAAAAATGGTTTCTTCTTATGTGGGAGAAAACAAAACGTTTGAACAGCAATTTTTAAGTGGTGAATTAGAAGTGGAATTGGTTCCACAAGGTACGCTTGCAGAAAGAATTCGTGCGGGCGGCGCTGGAATTGGTGGCTTTTACACACCTGCAGGCGTTGGCACCCCGGTTGCAGATGGAAAAGAAATGCGGATGATAGATGGGAAAGAATACTTGCTTGAGTATCCCATTCATGGCGACTTCGCATTGATTAAAGGTTGGAAAGCAGACCGTCTGGGCAACGTCGTGTATCGCAATACTGCACAAAACTTTAATCCAATGGTAGCGACGGCAGGGAAAATCACGATCGTAGAAGTGGAAGAACTTGTAGAAATAGGAGAATTAGACCCTGGTGAGATACATACGCCAAGCATTTATGTACAACGTGTGGTCGTCGGGGAAAACTATGAAAAACGCATTGAAAGACGAACCACGAGAGGGAGGTAGTGAACAGTGGCACTAACTAGAGAACAGATTGTGATACGGGCTTCCAAGGAAATACCTAAGCAATCGTACGTAAACCTAGGGATAGGCATGCCAACACTTGTCGCCAACTATATCCCTGCTGATGCAGATGTGATGTTACACTCAGAAAATGGGCTGTTGGGAATTGGTCCCTATCCAACAGAGGATGAAATTGATCCTGATTTGATTAATGCTGGCAAAGAAACCGTGACAGCCGTTGCTGGTTCGGCATATTTTTCTAGTGCTGAATCTTTTGCGATGATTCGAGGCGGTCATATCGATGTGGCCATTTTAGGTGCGATGGAAGTCTCAGAAAAAGGTGATCTCGCCAATTGGATGATTCCTGGCAAAATGGTCAAAGGCATGGGCGGCGCGATGGATTTAGTTCATGGTGCGAAGCGTCTGATTGTGACGATGGAGCATGTGAATAAAAATGGGGATCACAAAATTCTTACTACCTGTTCATTGCCGCTGACGGGCAAACAAGTAGTACACCGCATCATTACAGATCTTGCGGTAATTGACGTGACAGAACATGGACTTTTATTAAAAGAAGTGGCACCTGGGCACACCGCAGAAGAAGTGCAAGAGAAAACTGGTGCCCCTTTGCAAATAGCAAGTGATTTAAAAATAATGGAATTTTAATCATAACTTGCTTAAAGTGTGGTTTGTTCGCGTGCTGCTTTTAGTACGGTACTAACGGGCATGGAAATGATCAAGTCTTTGCTTAGGGAATCGTAGCCAGTCAATCTGTACGCACCAAATGTTCGGTCAATAAATAACGTATCGCGTTGCGAATTGACGCGCACGTCATATTTGCCACCTTCTGCGGCAATCGCGGTAAAGAGGATATCAGTTGGTATGGGGATATGATCTACATATCCCTTGACTTTTTTCAACATAAAAAATCCATGCCAGACGTTAGGTACACCTAAAATATCAATCGTCAACGTCACTGGCAATGCAGAAAACGGCTGGCGAAACATCCTCACTCGCACTTGATTTGAAATCATTGTCAACTGTAAATTTGCAGTTGAGCTAAAAACTAGGAATTTTTCTAGTGGAAAATAAAGTTGTACTTGATTGGCACCACTATTTTTGGATACGGGCGAAGACACATACACGGCTGCAGTTTTTGCAGTATCGTTCCAGTACCGATAAAGTCCAACACTGGTGAAAAACAAGACGACAATTAAGGCCATTACACCAGTGAGAAATCCGATCACAAAAACTCGACGAACCATTAACAGCACCTTCTCCATTGGTGTCATCGGTACAAGTATACACATCATTTTTTGAATCATGTCAGGTGGATGCCTCAAACTATGCGTTATTTTGAAAAACTAATTAGCGATACGGAAGATGGATTGATGGTAAAAGAGGTGCTGCGTCCGCTAGGGGCAGGTCGCAAGTTACGGCACCGCCTCCTGGAACAACAATTAATTCAAGTGAACGGAAGTCCAGCGTATTTAACAGGACGCGTACATACAGGTGACATTATTACGGTGGAGGCACCGATAGAAGAGACTAGTATCTTGCTTCCTGAAGACTTGCCATTTGACGTGGCCTTTGAAGATGAGCACATGCTAATTGTCAATAAACCAGCAAACATGCTCGTACATCCTACTGCCAAGGAACGAACAGGCACACTTGCTAATGCAGTACTTTTTTATTTGCATAAACGGGGTGAAAAATACCCCTTTCGCCCTTTGCACAGATTAGACCGAGATACCTCTGGACTTTTGATTATTGCCAAACACAAATTAGCTTTGGAACGGCTTGAAAAAGCGTTAAAACGGCGGGAAATTACAAGAGAATATATCGCTTTCGTCAGTGGTGAAATCACAGAAGAATACCGGATAGTAAATGCCCCCATCGGTCTGTTGCCTGATCAGACCATCAAGCGTGGCGTCGTTACAGATGGTCGCCAGGCAGTAACCCATGTCAGTGTGCTGCAGTTGTTTTCTAACGAACAAGCGTGTAAGGTGAAATTGAAATTAGAAACAGGTAGAACGCATCAAATTCGCGTGCATCTTGCTTATATTGGCCATCCTGTACTAGGTGATCGACTTTACGGATGTAAGGACGAATGGGGATTAACTAGGCAAGCGCTCCACGCTGCCAGACTATCTTTTGAACATCCGTTTACGCACGTGACCACTATGATCGAATCGCAGCTTCCAGATGACTTGAAACAACTTGAAATGACGTTATTATCCATTTGATGTTTAAGGAGGGGCTACCGTTTGATCAATGAAAAAACCTTACTCAGCCAATTGACTGAATCTGTGGGGGGCTCTGGGGATGAAGGCGCGCCACGCAAGATTTTAATTGACTCCGTACGCCATCTGGTTGATGAAGTGAGCGTGGATTACTTAGGTAATGTAATCATGCGTAAAAACGGTGAAGGTATGGGGCGTCATCCGCGCATTATGCTTGCAGCTCACCTTGATGAAATTACACTAATCGTAAAAAAAATTGATGATGGGGGATTCTTGCGCTTAGCTCAGGTCGGTGGATTTGATCCGCGAACACTCTTAGGTCAAGAAGTTACCGTGTTTGGCCGGGAAGCTTTATACGGCATTATTGGATCAAAACCTCCCCATCTTTCCACTCCTGAGGAACGAAAAAAAAGCGTTCCACTAGATGAATTGTTTGTCGACTTAGGGATGAGCGAAAGTAACGTAAAAGAACAAGTCAGAGTAGGCGACCGATTGACCATTCGCCGTAAAACGATCGCACTTGCGGGAGAACGCATGAGTGGCAAAGCGATGGATAATCGAGCGAGTGTGACAGCATTAGCAATCTGCCTGAATCAACTGAATAAACTTCGCTTCAAGCCAGACGTTTATGCGGTGGCGACTACTCAGGAGGAAATAGGTGCGTTTGGCGCAGAAACGGCCGCTTTTCGTTTACAACCTGATCTGGCCATTGCCGTAGACGTGTGCCATGGTGAAATGCCAGGAGTAGAGACTGATTTAGCGAAAAAATTAGGTGCGGGACCGGTCCTTACGTTTGGCCCTCGCGTTCATCCGAAAATTTATCGCAGATTACTGGATACCGTTAAAGAACATCGATTGCCTTTTCAAATTGAAGTGAGCCAAGGACCAACATGGACTGATGCAGATAATCTACAAGTGGTACAAATGGGTATTCCTTCTGCGTTAATTTCCATTCCTTTGCGTTACATGCACACTTCCGTGGAAACTTTGGAATTTTCGGACGTAAAAAATGTAGGGTTATTGCTTGCGTACTTCATCGCAGGTCTGAACTCGGATTTCGTGGAGGAACTGACATGGTACTTAAAGAATTAACTGAAGCGTTCGGTCCATCCGGCTTTGAAGAGGAGATCCGCCAATTAATTTATGATCTGGTCAAGCCTTATGCTGACCGTGTATACACGGACGCACTCGGTTCCCTAATTGTCGAAAAAAATCCTGATGCGGTGGGCACAAAGGTACTGCTAGCAGCACACATGGATGAAGTCGGCTTTATGATCGTGGATATCGAAGACAATGGTTTGTTGCGCTTTCGTCCACTTGGCGGCGTAGATCCTAGGATATTGGTGGCTAAAGTGGTTCGTGTCGGCGCACAGCGCCACTATGGCGTGATCGGGGCGAAAGCCATTCACTTGCAAAAGCCAGAAGAACGAACACAGCCATTAGAACTAAACCAGCTCTATATAGACATTGGAGCTAAAAATCGTGCCGATGCAGAAAATCTTGTGGAAATTGGTGATCTTGCAGTTTTTGCAACAGAATATGAAGAGTTTGGTGATCGTCGCGCGAAGTCGAAGTCTTTTGATGATCGAGTAGGTTGTGCCGTCTTGATTGAATTGCTTAAAATACCCACTACTTTGCCGTTAGTTGTTGCTTTTACAGTGCAAGAAGAGACAGGACTTCGAGGAGCAGGACCTGTGGCTTTTCGCACCAAACCAGACTTGGCTATCGTCGTAGAGGGAACGGTCTGTTTTGACGTAGCGAATACGCCATCACACGCAGAATCTACCCAGCAAGGGGCAGGTCCTGCTTTGTCTGTAGTGGATGGAAAAACGATTGCACATACTAAGTTTCGTAATTTTATTCACGATGCAGCAACAGAAGAACAAATCCCTATTCAATATCGCCGCACTGTTGGTGGCGCAAATGATGTGGGAACCATCCATCTTACAGAAATGGGCATTATTAGTGCGGCTGTGAGTATTCCTACGCGTTATATTCATGCCCCCGCACAAATTATTCATTTGGACGATTACGAAAACACCATTAAGCTAATTGGTGCAGTTTTAGCTCGGATTGAAAAAGGAGGTCATCCCATCCAATGAAAGAATTAATACAGGCATTTGCAAAAATTCCAGGCCCCGCTGGTTCTGAAGCGGAAATTGTTAAACTGGTGCGCAGCAAAGTAGAATCATTGGTGGACGAAACTTACACTGATGTAATGGGTAATCTGTATGCAGTGAAAAAACCACAAACTTCCGCATCTACTACGGTGAAAACGGTATTAATTTCTGCCCATCTAGATGAACCAGGCGTCTCGATCGTTGATATTGATCAGAATGGATTTTTGCGTATTGCGCCGTTGGGCTCATTAAAAGCAGCTGAACTCATTGGTCAGCGAGTTAAGTTTGTGCGCACCAAAATTTCTGGCGTCATCGCTGTTGAAGGTGACATCGTTAGCGATAAGGTTGAATTTTCTAATCTATTTATTGATATTGCTGTTAAAAACAAAGACGAAGCTCAAAAGTTGATTCAAATTGGCGATGCTGCTGCTTTTGATTACGAATTCCAAGAGATTACACCCCGCGTGTTACTAAGTCATGCACTAGATAATCGCGTGTCCTGTGCAGTGGCTGTGGATCTGCTAGAAAATATAAATGTACCTTATCAGCTTGTCGTCGTATTCTCCACACAACAACAGGTAGGGTCTCGCGGCATTCAGGTGGCCGGTTATCGCATCAATCCTGACTTAGCCATCGTGCTTGATGCCACCCATGCAGGGGACACGCCAAAGTCCAAAAAACCTAGCTTGAAAATGGGTGGTGGGGTTGCCATTAAGGCGCTCGATGCTGGTATGGTCGTGGCACCGGCACTGCGCGATCACTTGATTGCATTGGCAGAAAGTGAACATATTCCTTATCAAATTGAAGTATCACCTGCTGCCCGATCTGATGCGAGCACCATTCAGGTCAGTCGACAAGGTGTGCCAACTTGTGGATTATCTGTCCCTATGCGCTATCTGGATACGCCTTCGCAAATGGTACACATGGATGATGTGGAGGCCATGAGAAAATTGTTGCAAGCATGGCTTGAAAACGACCAACTTTTTACCCATCACTGAGATGGGTATAGTATACTATGAAAAATTTGCGTAAAATACAGAACGGTAGATAGAGAGAATGGAGTGAAGAGAGTGCGTTATTTAACCGCAGGAGAGTCACACGGTCCCGCGCTAATTGCTGTCATTGAAGGACTTCCAGCCAACTTGAGTCTCGACATTGAAGCAATTAACCACCAATTGTGGCGACGGCAACAAGGTTATGGCAGAGGATATCGGATGAAAATTGAATCTGATCAAGTGGAAATTCTAACCGGCTTGCGTTTTGCAAAGACATTGGGTACTCCATTAACAATGCGAATTGACAATAAAG
>DAIELO010000037.1 GCA_027341705.1 Caryophanales bacterium | reverse complement strand
ATTTTTTGCGCTGGGCTGGGGCGGCAATAGCCCCCATACTAAGTGGCTTCATCGGTCCTAAATTTGGTATGCAAGTCCCATTCTGGGTGGCCGCAGTGATATTAACCGCGGGGCTAATATCACTTGTATTTGCCACCTCCATGATGGAAAGAAGCCTTGAGGAAAATGGTCAAGCAGAAGGCCTTCATCATCCGCAACAAGCACATTAGGTATATAAAAAATTTACCACGTTCGCACCTTGGCTTCATTACTAGTCATAAATTGATACCAACGTTGCCGAAACCGCACTTGCGCCCCATCTGCAGGAACATGAGCCTCCATTCTCAATGCTTCTGGGATGGGACGGGGATGTTGGCTTTCCACTACTTTACGATCTTCCTCAAGAATTTTCAGACTATAATAAGAAAAAAACTTATTCATCAGTGGTACACTGCGCAAGAAAGTCCTTCCTGCATAACCAAAAATCATCGTCTCTGTGGAACTTATCGGAGTGAAAGTAACATAGTTAATAAAACTCCGGTCGCTTTTTACTGAAGGCCTTAACATCCATTGTTGAGGAAACGAATACTCAAGCATCCCCCCACCGTTTTGAATTTTAATATGATTATGATCGGACACCTCAAAGTCCAACGTTCGAATTTCCGCATCCACCCTCCTGCCAATCGTCTTTTTATGCACAAATGGTAAATGTGCCACATCCAGCACACTTTCCACCACTCGTGTCAGATGTGCCTTCCACGTTGTCTCATAAGGAGATAGAGAATAGTTATTATCCAATAACTCCGTAAACACCGTAAGTTCTTCAGGATGAGTGAGGCTTGCATCTTGGGGATATATCCAAATCAAGCCAGCTTTTTCTTGAACAGGATACGCCTTAATATGAGCAAAATCAGGAATCGGCCGATCTGGATGTGCAGGGATTTTCACACACTTACCATCTCCATTAAATTCCCATCCGTGATAGGCACAGTGTAGCGCACCATTCTGGCAGTGACCTAACGATAAATCAGCGCCCCGATGCGCACAATACGCTTCTAGACAATGCACGCCTCCTTGCTCATCTCGATAGAACACTAAATCTCTGCCAACCACCGTATGCTTGATTGGTATCTTCGTTAACTTCCTAGCCCACATGACCGCATACCATGTAAGCGGAAATACTTGATCATCACTTGTCTTGGTAATAATGCGTGGGTCTGAATCGACCACTGCGTCTTTTGCTTGATTACGTACAACTTCCATACGTCATCCCCCATTCTCAATGTTTCATTGACTCAATTTTCTGAAATAACAATCCAATACTATCGACGAAATGAAGCCATCTCTTTGCACGCGTTGATAAGCTCACTTTGGCTGCGGCTCCTCCAATATAAAACTGAATATTTGGATACAGTGAAGCCAATTGATCAATCTCATCGAGCGCGAATGGATTGTTTTCCAGAGGTAGCATGGTGGTCAACGACAATAAAACCACCTTTGGTTGTAATTGGATTACCGCATCAGCAAGCGCACGAGGAGCGGGACTAGCCCCTAGGAAGACCGTTTTATACCCTTTAATAGCCGCCTCAAGAAGTGCAAGATGAAGCATCACCTCATGACGCTCGCCAGGAACGCAAGTAGCTAATAATAGTGGTGCGTCGAACGGTACAGATAACGATGAGTATGCTTGGATCAAAAAATCTTGTACGGCTACGCTGGCAATGTGCTCTTGGTATTCATGCCACACACCAGATTCCCAGCGTTTGCCAATTTCAAACAGAAAAGGAACCAACAAATTTCCAGACAGATACTTTAGTCCATTCTGTGAATAGATTGTTTGAAGAAGATCATGGATGTCACGACCTGCTCCTTGCTCACCTAAAGCAAACAGCTGTTCCAAATAAAGCGTTGCCTCGGTCTGCTTGATCGCATACGGGGAGACGTTTTCCTGCAAACTGAGTGTAGTTTGATCTGTAAACACCACATCAGAATCTAACGGCTGCTGTTTGACCCAGAGTACGGCTTTTCGAATCGAATAACCTTCTTCAGTCAATTTTTGCAGTTGTCTTAAGCGCATGACATCACTCTTGCTATATACCCGATATCTATTCTCAAGACGTCGAGGCTCAACGGCGTGATAACGCTCTTCCCATTTGCGAATTAATTGTGTACTTAACCCTGTTAGCTGAGCCACCTGTCGAATACTATACCAATCCTTAGAGTCCACCACCCACCCACCCTATACAAAAATATCTCGATTGCAGTTCTATCGTTATACTACCCCCAACAATGTACAATTTCAACTATTTGTATAAAGTTTTGTATAATTTTTTACTATACGCTTTACAAACATTTGACAATTATCGCGGTGGAAAATAAAATTAAGCTAGCTCAGAGAGGAGTTCATTCAATGTCTGCTAACCCTCACTACCATAAGGATCAACGTGGAATAATTGTACAATTTGACAACGAGGAATCAGTTCATCAGGCGGTGCCACTACAAATGTACCTCTCTAACAATGCACGCATGACGAGTGAAGTGTTGAACGTTTGGTTTACGGAACTCACATTATACGAGCTAGTTCCCTATTGGAAAGAGCATTTCCAAGTCGATCAATGGCAGTTTTATGTTGCAGATTATTTGTCTGCAACGCAGTGGCAAATCATCAACGCAATGACATGGACCCAACTATTAGAAATCAGACCGAAATTTTGGATCGACGACATCATTAGAGCGAAGCGGATTCGCATGATGTATCAACCTATTGTGGAATGGAAACAAAAATCCCTCCATCTTCTTGGTCACGAAATGTTGGCACGAGGTTATGTAAATAGTGAACAAATCATCCCGCCTGAGCAACTGTTTGAAGCTGCAAAAGACAATGGTAGGCTTTATCAACTTGATCGACTTTGCCGAATGGAAGCATTACGCGCTGGACATTTGTGTCCTGACGACTCGAAAATTTTCATTAATTTTGTTCCCTCGTCCATCTATTCACCAAAACGCTGTTTGCAATCGACTTTTTCAGAAGCAAAACTCCTAAATTTAGATCCCGCACGAATTGTATTCGAAGTGATTGAGACCGAACAGATTGACGATCTCCCGCAAATGCTTACCATTCTTGACCATTATCATGAACAAGGCTATTCATATGCGCTAGACGATGTAGGGAAGGGGATGAATACCATCAAAAGATTACATCAACTGCAGCCAGACATTGTGAAACTGGACCGCCACTATGTAACGCACATCGATAACTATCCAATAAAGCAGGAGAGTGCCAAGAGAATTGCCGAAGCGGCTGATCAAATTGGTGCAACTTGTATTGCTGAGGGAGTGGAAAGAATGGAAGAAGCTCAATATTTACTGGAAGTTGGTTATCATATACAGCAGGGGTACCTCTATGGAAGACCAGCATTTTCTCCGCTCACAGCAGAACAACTAACTCATCCAGCGCAGTCAAAACAACTCTAATGTCATCAAGGTAATATCATCTTGCACTAAATATTGAGAAAGAAATTTTTCAAAGTCGTCATGCATGGAGGCTATTTGAATTGGAAATTCCCGAATGGACGGAACAAGTAGATCATATAGTCCATCTGTCATCAAATACAATGTATCGCCAGGTTTCACAAGGATTATATGTTCCTGAAAATCGGATGAATTTGATATCCCAAGGTATGTGCTCTCCACCTGAATCTTATGAAGTTGCTCTCCATCATGATGAAAAAAAGTATGTATTCCCGCTGACACATAACGAAATTTCATCGTATCAAAATCCAAAACAAAACACAGTGCAGCGGCAAATGTTTCATTTGCCAAATAAAAATTGGCAGATTGATTAAGGCGATTCATTGCTTCCCCAAGCGTAGGTGCCTGTTGAATTGTCTCTCTTATCAATACCCGCATCGCTCCAACTTGCATCGCGGCAGACACACCATGTCCCATGACATCAGCTACATATCCAAAAAGCACCCTATCCTGAAGCCAAAAATAATCATAAAGATCTCCCGTCACAGAGTATAGCCCTTTATGCACAGTGCGAATCCGTACCCTATCACTTTGGTATAATGGATCAGGAGCAAGTGATTTCTGCAATTTTCCTGCCACCTGGATGTCTAACAACATATCTTTTTCTGTAGTGATCTCCTGAAACACAGTAAAGTAATACCGATTGCCTCCTGGCATTTCGATGGGATATATCTCAAGCCACTCGCGGTACAAGGAGCCATCTTGACGCCGATTCCAGATTTCACCTGACCAATGACCTGTTAAAATTAATGATTTCCAAAACGACTCATAAAAATCAACACCTTGCACGCCTGATTTCAGGATTCTAGTAGAATGACCTACTGCAACTTCCCGTTCATAGCCTGTCACTCTGGTAAATGCACGGTTAACCCAAAGAATGATCCCTTCCGCATTCGCGATCACCATTGGATCGTGTGCATAATCTAAGTATGTCCAATACCACTCACTAGAAGCCGAACGCAAATAATTACTAATGCTTATGCACCTCACAAAAAAACAAATCCATTATTAATCATTTTGAATATCAAATACTTTATCTAAACGCGTCAATGTAAATAATTCCTTAACACTCCCTCGTAATCCTGTCAATGTCATATGTCCACCACGCTCCATTAAGCGCTTATGAATGCCAATGAGTACACCAAGCCCCGCACTATCAATGAAATCTAAACGTGACATGTTCACATCGACACTGTGTGTTCCCTTCTCCACTAACTGAAGCAACCTCTCTCTGAGCATTGCCGCATCAGGAACGTACATTTGTCCATCCAACTTCACAAGGATACGATCTCCATGATTTTCAATTTCTACAGGCATCATTGATAACTCCCATTCATCCAAAATAACTTCACAAATAATAGTTAGGCTATAGTTAACCTTATTCTTAAAGACATTGTCAATGCAACGTAAATTATTGTCAAGAGTGATACTGACCATTTTGGCTATTTGTAGTTACAAAATCCACTCCTCTTGATCAGGTTGGTAGACCACATGATTCCCCCCCATTTTTTTGCCGTGGTATAATCTTTGATCCGCAAGGCGATATGCCTCTTGGTAAGTGGATGCTTCCCGTGGTATTTCAACAATGCCAGCCGTAACACCCAGACTGTATGTACGCAACGGACTTTTTGCAAGCATATTTCTCATTTGCCATACCCATCGTCCACTCCACTTCGTGTTTTGCAACACCAGGACAAATTCATCGCCGCCCAGTCTCGCTACCCAGTCTCCTTTGCGCAATGCTTTGCTAATGTAAAGAGCGATCGACTGTAGTGCATCATCCCCCATTTGATGACCTTGCGTATCATTCAATAACTTAAAGTGATCCAAATCAAAAAGCACAAACACAGCAGGCTTGTTACTTTGATCA
Organism: Caryophanales bacterium; assembly: GCA_027341705.1. The sequence goes on along the minus strand of DAIELO010000037.1, from coordinate 3,292 downwards.
AGAAAATAATTTTCCATATGAGTTTCGAGCGCTCTGCGATTCCAAATGCCCGTCAACGAATCATAATCCAATTGATCGCGAAGTTTCTTGCGTTGATTAATGAGTTGAATGGCCATCCGGTAATAATCAAGCAAAAAACGCATTAAGTTCTGATCTTCTAATCCAGCATCCTGAATTAAATACACTACCTCACCACTATTGCGTTCTAACGAAAGATTATAGCGAAGCAGTTGAAAAGTCTGATGCTCATATTCTATATATAATGGCAAACCATGCTTTTGCTGATGGATGTAATAATCCTGTGCATCCTTTTGAATCATATTCATGTAAAATGCTGATATAGTGATGCGCCCAAAGCACTCAGAATGCGTAATTTCCCCGTCCACAAAAAGGAAATAACAGCCACCAATTAAGTTCATCAATTGTATAAATAAATCACGAAACTGTAGCCATAATTCAGCAGGGTTTTCGAGAAATAAGAGCACATCAGATAACCGAAAGAGCCACTGCATGATATTATTATCATTACGTAAATGTTCAATTTCTTGGTTAAAATCCAATGGAATAACGATGGATAAGATGCCTTGAAAAACCACACGATCGTCATAAACAGGGAAAGCAATGACCGTATAAGGAAATCCTAGCAATTCCGTCTGTACTTCTTGTATTGTCCAACGCCTTTGCTGCCAAGTTTGAGCGGTTACCGACCCGACCATGATGGGATCAATGATAGACATACCAATCTGAAATGTGAAAGGTAATCGAGCAGAATCACGATAAAAAGTAATAACACCTTCTGCATTGACGAAGGTGATCGCTGAATCACTCGGCAAAATTTGCGCGGCTTGGTGTAACAGATGATCTATTTCCACATGACACCGCTCCCTTTCGCATACCGAAAATAAGTCTATCATTAGATATTATCACAACGCTTTCACAAACACATCGTACCTTCATCACGGAAATAAGGTAATGTAGTCATAACGACCATCATTAAAAAAAGCGAGGAAAACAGATGCGAAACATAAATTATCATGAACGACCGATTCTTGCATTTTGGGAAACTACGCGTGCTTGCCTATTAAGTTGTGCACATTGCCGGGCAGAAGCAATGGCTGAACCACTCCCAGGTGAACTATCTAACGAAGAAGGAAAGCAATTTATCCGATCGTTACTTGAATTTGGCAAACCATATCCCGTCTTAATTCTCACAGGTGGCGATGTGCTAATGAGAAACGACGCGATGGAACTCGTCGACTATGCAAAAAGTCTCGAAATACCCGTCGCGATGTCTCCGAGCGTAACACCTAATTTAACGATAGAAAGAATGCAACAAATGAAGGCGCTCGGCATTAGAATGGTGTCCATCAGTTTAGACGGCGCAGTAGCTGCCACGCACGAAACGATCCGCGGAATACCTGGACACTTTGAACAAACACTGCAGGCACTACGACAACTAGTCGAACTTGGCTTTCATGTACAAGTGAACACGGCAGTCATGCGCGATAACGCAAAAGAACTCGCTGCGATTGCTGAAATTTTAAAAACAATAGGCGTTGAGACATGGGAAGTATTTTTTCTTGTACACGTGGGACGCGGACAAAACAGTCATGAGCTAAGCCCCGCCGAATGTGAAGACGTAGTACATTTTTTATATGACGCGTCTGCCTATGACCTTGTCGTTCGCACAGTGGAAGGTCCATTTTTCAGGCGGATTATCAAATGGCGTGAACGCGACGAACTGAATACCCAAGTGAATCCAGAGCAAGTGGCCTCCCATTACCAGCTTGGTGGCCTTTACAGAGAATTGGCAACTGATTTGGTTCACCGACTTGGTGACGCAACCGCCGCTCCCAAAGCACAAACTAGTCAGACCAGAGATGGCAAAGGGATCGTGTTTGTCTCCTACGACGGAACAGTCTATCCTGCTGGCTTTCTGCCACTTCCACTAGGAAACATTCGCGATCAAAATATCGCAACCATTTACCGTTCACAACCGGTGCTTCAGCAAATTCGCAACGCGGAATTTACAGGGCGCTGCGGAGTATGTGATTACAAGGACCTTTGTGGCGGTTCAAGGGCACGCGCCTTTGCCCATAGTGGTGATCCACTTGCAGAAGATCCAGCTTGCGCGTATGTTCCATTAGCATGATTTTTCCACATAGACAACACTAATATGATGCGGTAAACTTGAATTGCATTTCCCATAAATGCGCTGAATTCTTTGAAGAAAAGAAGCGGGGGACCCGAGTTTTGTGGGGTGAATCCAATCGTCCGACCTAAAGGGAGCGATTGGTAGGGTGAACTTTCCACCCGAATCCGACAGCTAACTTCGTAAGCGTTGAAAGTAGGGGAATATTTTAATTGAGGCAGGCATAAATTGGATATGCTTGTTTTCACCTCTACACGCATGATTAGCCCCGTTTCCTTCTTCCTACTTTTGAAGGGGGATTATTGATGTTGCCGAAATACTACACCCATCTTACCCAGATCAATGAACTCTCTGTCGCTGAACAATCACGATTAAAACCCATATCAGAAGCTTATCTTTTTCGTCTCAATGAATACTATAAGGGACTGATCAATTGGGACGACCCTACCGACCCCATTCGCAAAATAGCTATACCAAGCGAACACGAACTAGATGAATATGGGCAGTTAGACCCTTCTGAAGAACATCAAAATTACGTCGTACCCGGATGCCAACACAAATATACGACCACTGCTTTATTACTCGTGTCTGAAGTATGTGGAACTTATTGTCGGTTCTGTTTTCGAAAGCGATTGTTTAAAAACGACGTACATGAAACTTCCTTGAATACTGATGCGGGCATTGAGTACATCAGAACCCATCCAGAAATCAACAATGTATTGCTTACCGGAGGCGACTCTTTAATCCTTGCGACCAACAAAATCGAGCAAATCCTAAGCAAGTTGCGTAGCATTCCGCATGTAAAAATTATTCGCTTTGGCTCTAAGCTACCCGCTTTTAATCCGATGCGGATCTATGAAGACGAAAAGCTTTTGGAAGTGCTCGCAAAATATTCACGAAAAGACGCAAGAATTTATCAAATGGCACATTTCAATCACCCACGCGAACTCACCCCACAGGCCTTAAAAGCGATCGACGCTTTGCAAAAGGCAGGTGTCATTACGATCAATCAAACACCATTGCTAAAAGGCGTCAATGATGATCCTGCGGTTCTTTCCGAACTGCTTGACAAATTATCTTGGGCAGGCATTACACCTTATTACATTTTCCAAAACCGACCGGTTGCTGGAAATTCTAGTT
>DAIELO010000036.1 GCA_027341705.1 Caryophanales bacterium | reverse complement strand
ATCAAAACGACCATTGCCCTAGCAATTTCCTCATCATCCACTAACACGACATCATCCACATACTTTTTCACTGCATCAAATGTGAGAATGCCTGGGCGTTTTACTGCAATTCCGTCCGCAATGGTGGCGACATGAGTCAGTTCTTCAATGCGATTTGCAGCCAATGAGTTCTTAAATCCGGCTGCCCCTTTTGCTTCTACACCAATGATGCGGATGTCTGGTTTTAGTGTTTTGGCGGCAATGGCAATGCCTGAAATCAGTCCGCCACCACCCATCGGCACCACGATAGCTTCTAAGTCTGGCAATTGTTCCAGTACTTCGATACCGATCGTCCCTTGGCCTGCAATGATCATCTCATCGTCAAAAGCATGAATGTACGTCGCTCCCGTTGCTTCTTTGATGGATTGCGCTTTTGCGTACGCTTCATCATAATCCTGTCCATGAAGTACGATTTGCGCCCCGTATTTTCTGGTTGCTTCGACTTTGGATAGCGATGCGACGGTGGGCATAACAATTGTACAAGGCACCCCCATCCATTTGGCCGCGTATGCAACACCTTGTGCATGATTACCAGCAGAAGCCGCAATCACGCCGCGTGCCTTCTCCTCATGAGTGAGGGTGGACATTTTGTTAAAAGCGCCGCGGATTTTAAATGAGCCAGTTCGTTGAAGGTTTTCAAGCTTTAAATAAATTTGATTTTGCGACAATGTAGATAAAGTTTGTGAAAAATCTAATGGTGTTTTTTCAATAATATCAGCGATGCGAATACGTGCTTCTTGAATTTCTCGTAAAGTGACAGTCAAAAATATGCCCCTCCAGACATTTATGCTCGATTACTTATTCTACTTCACGTATTATTGTAGCATAAATGGATGGCCCTCGAAATTTGACGCGTTGTTTAATAAATCTTTATAATATGGAGCAAAGTCATAGATAGAGAGGAGAGGATACGGGTGTCAAGTTCAGAATTTAGTGATTTTGGTCAGCACCTAGATGCAATAGTGAGGCCGTTAGTGAGGGACACGTTGCTCTCCATTCGCCCCTATGTCCCAGGTCGTCCTATTAAAGATGTAATGAAAGAGTATCAGGTGGAGCATGTGATCAAAATGGCTTCTAATGAAAATCCGGTGGGGCCTTCACCAAAGGCGATCGCGGCCATTGAAGACATGCTAGGAGAGCTTCACCGTTATCCGGATGGGGCAGCACAAGATTTGCGCCAAGCATTAGCCGCGCATGTCGGTGTATCTGATGACGCTATATTTGTTGGCAATGGTTCTGACGAAGTAATCAAAATGATTGCGGAGACATTTTTGCAGCCTGGCGACGAAATGGTGGTTCCTTTCCCTTCCTTTTCACAGTATGATTTTGGTGCTCATGTGATGGGGGCAACAGTGATTCCGGTGCCGTTTGCCAGTGGGTTTCAGTATGACCTAGAGGAAATGCGAACACATGTGACAGCTAAGACGAAATTGGTATATCTGTGTTCACCCAATAATCCAACGGGCACATGGCTTACACACCGGGCAACAGCACAATTTATTGACAGTTTACCCGAAAATGTGATCGTTATTTGCGATGAGGCATATCTCGAATATGTGGATACTCCTGATCCACTGCGTTCGATTGAATTGATTCGCGCAGGGAAACCAGTGCTTTCATTGCGTACATTTTCTAAAATGTACGGGTTAGCTGGCATGCGCTTAGGGTATGCACTGGGTAACCCGATGTTAATTCGCTATCTGCATCAAGTGCGAGAGCCCTTTAATGTCAACGCCATGGCGCAGGCAGCGGCGATTGCAGCACTTGGTGATGTGAATCATGTGCAAAAATCGCGTGCGGTCAACAACGAGGGGAGAGAACAATTGTATCGTGGCTTCGAACAATTGGGCATTCACTACATTCCTACACAAGGCAACTTTATGATTGCAGAAGTTGGGGATGGAGGACGTGTGTTTCAGGAACTGCAGTCCAAGGGCATAATCGTCAGAGCGGGATTCCCGGGAATTCCTGAATTTATCCGCGTGAGTATAGGAACGCGGGAAGAAAACGCACATTTTTTAGTGGCGCTGGCAGAAGTACTAGGCAAAACACTGGATTTAAGATAGAATAGACAAAAAAATATTAGAATAAATATTCGAAATATTTAGAGGGAGAGTTATTAGGATGGCAGAGGATCGTTTGAAAGAATTACGCAATGAACTAGATGGGATCAATCACGAATTGCTGATGATCTTTAGTAAACGTGCAGATGTAGTGGAACGAATTGGGCAAATTAAGCATGCTCGTGGAGTGGACCCCTATGATCCGGAGCGTGAAAAACAACAGTTAGATCAACTGGTCAGTGAAAATCCAGGTCCATTTTCAGATGGTACGATTCGTCATTTATTTAAGCAAGTATTTCAAGCCTCACTTGGGTTACAAGAAGAACAACGACACCTTTTGGTGAGTAGGGCAAGAACCAGTACGAATACGGTAGTTAATGTGAAAGGCACTGAAGTGGGCAACGGGGTGCCAATTGTGATTGCAGGACCTTGTTCTGTGGAAACAACGGAACAAATGGAACAAGTGGGTGCCTACATGCAAACACAAGGCGTTAATTTGTTGCGAGGCGGCGCATTTAAACCTAGAACTTCTCCTTATGATTTTCAGGGACTAGGCGAGCAAGGGCTACGGATGCTCAGGCAAACTACGCAAAAATACAATATGGCTTCTGTTTCCGAGATCGTAAACCCTGCAGATATTGAAATGGCGCTGCAGTACGTGGACGTGATTCAAATCGGAGCACGCAATATGCAAAATTTTGAATTGCTTAAGGCGGCTGGTCAAACGCGCGTGCCAGTATTACTCAAGCGGGGATTGTCAGCTACGATTGAGGAGCTGATTTTCGCGGCAGAGTATATCGCGGCAAGAGGGAATGAAAGAATCATTCTTTGCGAGCGCGGCATCCGCACGTACGAAAAGGCTACACGCAACACGCTTGATATTTCTGCGGTGCCTATTTTGAAACAAGAGACACATTTGCCTGTGCTCGTGGATATCTCACATTCGACAGGACGAAAAGATATTATGCTACCTGTTGCCAAAGCGGCACTTGCCGTGGGTGCAGATGGTATTATTGTGGAAGTTCATCCTGAGCCGAGTGTGGCGTTGTCAGATGCCAAACAACAGATGAATTTTAATGAATTCAGCAGTTTCATGAGTGAACTACGCAATAGTGGCTTTTTGCCACAATTGGCAGGCGTAACAAAGGCGTAAACAAAAAATATCATCAATTAAGTTCGGCAAAAGAGCCTTTCGTGTAAAGGCTCTTTTGCTTTGTAAAGGTTTCGTAAGGATATTGTAAAGATGGCATTATCTTTACAAATGCTTAACAATCGAACTTTATAATTTACATAGTTCAAAAACGACAAAGGGGGACGCACGGTGATACACGACACTGTAGCGCTCGATGATCCTATTTCATTGACGGAATCTGAATTGCAGGAATTAGAGGCTGTTTTTATGGGTGGAATGAATATGCGCGCAACAGCTGACATTGCAAAGGAAACGGTCATTCATGTAGAAGCGTTATCTGCTTATTTTGGTCATAAAAGAGTATTGAATAATTTGTCTCTGGACATTAAAGATCGTGAGATCACGGCTATTATTGGCCCTTCAGGGTGTGGGAAGACGACATTTTTGCGGACACTCAATCGCATGAGTCACACGATCCCTGGCTTTCGTCATGAAGGCATCGTCAAAGTCATGGATAAAGACATTGCGCAAGTGCGGGATGTCGAATCTTTTCGCCGTACCGTGGGTATGTTATTTCAACGGCCTAATCCTTTCCCGATGTCAATTCTAGATAATATGACGTTGGCGTTGCGGTTGTTTGGCGTCAATAAAAAGGATCGGTTGGAGATTGCGAAAGCGAAGTTGGATGAAGTGGGGCTATATGAGGACTTAAAAGATCGACTGCATCATTCTCCCTTTGCTTTATCTGGAGGTCAACAACAACGTCTATGTTTAGCGCGCGCGCTTACCGTGGAACCGAAGGTTTTGCTGCTTGATGAGCCAGCTTCCGCGCTTGACCCGAAGTCGACGAAATTGTTAGAGAATTTATTTGTTCGACTGGCGGATCACATGACGATTGTCATTGTCACGCATAATTTGGCACAGGCGAAGCGCATTGCGAAGCGGACTGCATTTATGGAAGCAGGAGAAATTGTGGAATTCGAGACGACAGATAAGTTGTTTTATAGTCCGCAAGACCCTCGGACGCGGGTGTATGTTGAAGAGCAAATTGGTTGACATATGACCGTCTACTTCTTTAACGTTTCTTTACATTATCAAAACAAGTCCTTTACGCAAGAACGATATGATAGACCATGTAAAGAATGCAATATATTTATTGCAATTCTAAAATCATGGGGGTATCTATAAATTGATGAATAAATTCAAGAAAGCATCCTTATTGACGATTTCTGCCGTGATTGGCGCTGGCGCACTTACTGCTGCAGTGACGATGGTTCCCGCATTTGCAAAGTCAGCGGCTCATCGTGATACTTCGACAGTGAAATTGCAGGAAACTGGTTCTACGTTGTTGTACCCATTGTTTCAACTGTGGGTGCCTGCCTATCAAAAGGTTGCGCCTAATGTGCAAATTACGCCATCTGGCACAGGTAGTGGTACTGGTATTCAGCAAGCGACTGATGGCACGGTTCAAATCGGGGCATCGGATGCGTACATGAATAATATGTTGATTAAACAAAATCCAAGTATGTTAAACATTCCGCTCGCTATCTCTGCTCAACAAGTGATGTATCATATCCCAGGTATTGCAAAGAATGTGCACTTGCACCTGACGGGCAATGTATTGGCTCAAATCTACACTGGCAAGATTCGGTATTGGAACGATGCACAAATTGTCAAGTTAAATAAGGGGATCAAACTTCCTCATGCAGCAATCGTCCCTATTCACCGCCAAGATGGCAGTGGTGACACTTTCCTCTTTACGCAGTTTATGAGTGATACGAATGCAGCGTGGGCAAAGAATGTGCAGTTTGGTACCAATGTGTCTTGGCCAAGTGTACCTGGAGCCCTCGGTGCTCAAGGCAATCAAGGCGTCGTGCAGTCTGCGGTGAGTACGCCGTATAGTGTGGCTTACGTTGGCATCAGTTGGCTTGATCAAGGCTTAAAATATGGACTTGGTGAAGCCGCGCTACAAAATAAAGCTGGCAACTTCTTGCTTCCTAATACTGCGACGATCAAATCAGCGGCTAATGCGTTGACAAAGCACACACCGAAAGATGAAAGAATCTCGCTCATCTATGCACCTGGTAAAAACTCGTATCCGATCATCAATTATGAGTATGCGATTGTAAATAGTAAGCAAGCGAGTGTTACGGAAGCAAATGCAGTGAAGCACTTGTTGAACTGGGCGATTGACGCCAAAGGTGGCAACAAGCCAGTGTTTATGAATAAAGTACATTTCTTGCCTTTGCCAGTATCCATTGAGCCACTTAGCAAAGCGCAAATTAACAAAATTCACGGATAAACCACTAGGAGAAGGAGTAACGAATTTGCATAACGCAAGACTTCGTTCTAGGCTGTTTCAAGTGGCTGCCGGCATTGCTGCCGTCAGCCCTCTTGTTGTGTTGATTTTTGTGGGCTTCGTCTTGTTTAGTGATGCCTGGCCTGCGTTTAAGTACCAAGGGCTATCGTTTTTTACGGGCATCACATGGAATATGGGGAATATGTACGCTAATGCGCCTGTGGTCCACAATGGCGTACAAGCGGCACCGGGTGCGACGTTTGGGATTTTACCCTTTATCGTGGGGACATTAGGATCATCGCTGATTGCGATGATTATTGGCGTACCCATCTCGTTGCTGTCGGCGTTTGCATTAGTATTTAAGATTCCGCCTCGCTATGCCAAGTGGATTTCCTCTGCCATCGAGTTACTGGCGGGGATTCCTAGTGTCGTATTTGGGTTATGGGGCATGGTAGTGCTTGCACCTATTGTGGTCCATCAAATTGAACCGTGGCTGTCTCATTTGGGGGGCATTTTCCCGTTTTTTGCAGGCTCTGCTGGGTCTGGATTTGGACTATTGACCAGCGGCCTTGTGCTTGCTGTGATGATCATTCCAATCATTACCGCGACCAGTCGAGATTTGATTGCACAGGTTCCCAAACTTTCGATCGAAGGAGCACAAGCGTTAGGCATGACCACTTATGAAAGTGTGCGCCATATCGCTTTGCCGCTTGTGCGCCGTGGGATAATCGGTGCCATTATTCTTGGTTGGGGGAGGGCATTAGGTGAGACGATGGCGGTGCTCATGGTGAGTGGAAATGCCACCAATTATTTGCCTAACAATTTATATAGTCCGATTTCGACGATGGCCTCCACGGTGGCAGCACTACTTGACGGAGCATTAAATGATTTTACCTCTTTATCTATTCACGCATTAGCACTGATTGCAGTGACGTTACTTATTATCACCATGATTACGAATTTACTCGCCCGACTATTAGTGCAATTGGGACGACGAGACGTAGGAACGGAGGCATAACGGATGGACAGTGGAGCAGATCGTGTCAATGTGCTGCCAACTTTTGGGATGCGTTCGCAACGTCGTAAAGTGAAGTCAATCGCCATCTGGGGACTTTCGTTCGCGGCGTTATTATTTGTCGTACTGATCGTGTTTGATATTTTAATTTCCGTGATCAGTCGAGGAATTCCTGGTTTGTCGCTGACACTTTTTGAAACGCAAACATCTGGAATTGCAGGAGGGTTGCAAAACGCCATTCTCGGGACGTTATTGCTGATTGTGCTGAGCACTATTATTGCTGCGCCTTTAGGAGTGTTGGCGGGCATTTATATTGCACTCTATGCCCCTGCTCGACTAGGTTCGATCATTCGCTTTATCGCGGAAGTGCTGGCGGGTATTCCTTCGATTGTAATTGGGTATTTTGGTTATATGGTTATGGTATTGCAGTGGGGGATGGGATTCTCTGCTTTAGCCGGTGGCATCAGCTTGTCCATCATCATTTTGCCGTATGTGGTGCGTACTACAGATGCGAGTTTTCGGCAAATCCCTAGCAGTTATTTAGAAGGTGCGCTCGCGTTGGGCATGACTCCATTGATGGCGATGCGAACCGTTTTATTGAAACTTGCGACACCTGGAATTCTTACTGGTGTGCTGTTGGCGGTGTCGATCGCACTGGGCGAGACAGCCCCCTTAATTTACACGGCGGGTTGGTCTAATTTTAATCCCAATTTTCAATTGGTTAAAAATCCAGTGGCGTATTTAACTTATGTGGTCTGGACTTACCTGAATGAACCATATAATGCTGCGCATCAATTGGCCTATACGGCTGCACTATTATTAGTGTTCATCGTGTTGATATTGCATGTGTTAGTTCGTATGTTGCAAAGGGATGGAGCAAAACACGCCTAATCCAGCAAAAATTATTTAAATAAAAATCGTTTATTATCCTTCCAGTCCTATATAATGGACTGTATAACATATGTGTATATTTCATCAATGACAAAGGGAGGCTACCATCTACAATGGCACTTTTTAAGCGTGTGCGTGATCTTACAATGGCAACTGTCAATGATCTGCTCGATAAGGCGGAAGATCCAGTAAAAATGGTGAATCAATTTGTTCGTGACATGGAAGAAGATATTGGTGAGGCAGAGGTGGCTGTCGCAAAACAAATCGCGATTGAGAAACGGTTTTTAGAACAGCGCGACGAGGCGGCGGCATTGGTACAAAAACGTACAGAACAGGCTGAAAAAGCGCTTGAATTGGGCAATGAAGAATTAGCCAAAAAAGCGCTTGCGGATAAAATTGATCAGCAATCTCACTATGAGACGTATGCTGCAGAGTATGACAAAGGCAAGGCGCTGGCAGATGATCTGCGTCAACGGTTATTAGAGATGAAAGATGAGTTGCTCAAGATGAAGAGCAAGCGGGAGATGTTAGTGGCTCGCGCCGATGCTGCCAAAGTGCAAAAACAAATCAATCACACGATGGGGTCTTTTGGTTCGGACAGTGCATCGCAGGGATTTGCGCGCATGGAGGAAAAGGTGAACCAGTTGGAAGCAGAAGCGGAGGCTTCTAATGAGTTGCGTGGTCATGGAAAGTCACTAGATGATGAATTTAACGCCTTAGCTGGTGATTCAGCGCTGGACAAAGAATTAGCTGCGTTGAAAGCGAAAATAGCTGAGAAAAAATAAAATGCTGCATTAATTACCAATGATGAATCATGGGGCCGGTTGCGATCGGCCCCACATTTATCTTTTATGTGATGTTTTAATTCAATGTAACGAGGGTGATTGCAGTGACTGCAGTGGGATGGATTGTGATTGCGCTGATTCTTGGTGTAATCGAACTATTTTCAATTACCTTTATATTACTATGGATTGCGATTGCTGCTTTTATCACTGGATTATTTGGACTGCTTGTACCGTTTTTTGAGTGGCAAGTCAGTTTTTTTGTCGTTCTATCTGCATTGTTGCTGGTGATGACGTGGCGTTTTAGCAAGCGTGTGCGGAATCGTCCATCGCGTTTTCTGTCGCGTGTCGATGAACTTGTCAATTTGCAAGCTCAGGTCGTGGAAGGTTGGTCGTCAGGTGGTAGTGGTCTCGTGAAAGTGCACGGAGAAGTGTGGAGTGCCAGAGCAAGTACGCAGGATGCTCACTTTGAAAAAGATGCATTTGTTCGCATCATTACGATCGACAGCACGCAATTAGTGGTAGAGAAATTATGAGTCAAGGG
>DAIELO010000035.1 GCA_027341705.1 Caryophanales bacterium | reverse complement strand
AATATGCGCCTCCAGCAAGTCCTAATCCAATGCCAATGAGCATTCCTTGCCAAGTGCTATACTTCATTCTCGTCGCCCCTTCCTTTACTATGCCCCTATTGTGTGCAAGAAAGGATTATCCCATGCTTCCATCTCCTGTTGTTTGTCCAGTATTATGGGTAGATAGTTGCTTGCTGCATCTAAGTGTGTTACGTTGCTTGCAGGAAATTGCATTCGAGCGGAGGGGCCGCCATGGTAGTTAATGTATTGGAAAGTGAAGTTCGTTCAGCTTTAGATGAGTATTTTGCGACGGGTTATGATGGTTGTACCTGTGATCAGTGCAAGAACGACATCATGGCCATCACACTTAATCAGCTAACCCCTCAATACAGTGCGTCACAAACGGGCGAAGCATTTATCAAAGCCAAGCTAATGGCTGATCAATTAAAAATTGACATTCTTCACGAAATGACGGTTGCAGCGGAAATTGTAAAAAAGAATCAACACCATCGCAACAATTAGAAAAGTGAGAAACTTTACTTTTTAAAGTGAATAGCGTTATCTTTATCTTAAAAGCCGAGAGAGAGGAGTCTTACTTTGCCCGGTCTATTTGATGTTTTAGAAATTAAAAATTTACATTTGAAAAATCGCATCATGGTTTCTCCAATGTGTCAATATATGGCTGGAGAAGATGCGGTGGCGACTGATTGGCATACGGTGCATTATGGTTCATTTGCTCTAGGAGGACCTGCGCTTGTCATGACAGAGGCAACCGCAGTGGAAGCGCGTGGGCGAATCTCAGTGCATGACCTAGGCATTTACGATGATCGTCACGTCGCCCCACTGCGCAAGTTAGTCGAGTTCAATCATCAACAGGGTGCGAAAATGGGGATTCAACTCGCTCATGCGGGTCGCAAAGCGATTACTCCAGCATCTGCGATTGCGCCTTCTGCTGTTGCTTTTAGCGACAATTTTCCGATTCCAACGGCAATGACGAAAGCACAAATGCAAGAAGTGATAACGGCTTTTGAGCATGCTGCAAAACGCGCGCTGACTGCAGGGTTTGATGTGGTGGAGGTTCATGCCGCTCACGGTTACTTGTTGCATGAATTTTTATCACCCCTTTCCAATTTGCGCACCGATGAAGATGGGGTGACACCAGAGGGACGCATGCGGTTTGTATTAGATGTGATCCAACGTGTGGTGGCTGTGGTAGATGGTAAAATTCCTGTCACGGTTCGCATTTCTGCTAGCGAGTATCATCCACAAGGTTATTCTTTAGATGAAGTAGTGAATTTTTGCAAACAAATGGTGCAAGCGGGGATCGCCGCGATCGATGTAAGCTCAGGAGGAAACCTCCCGGTGGCCCCGCCAGTGTATCCCGGGTATCAATTGCCATTTGCGCAAGTGATCAAGGCGGCGGTGGACGTGCCTGTCATGGCAGTGGGTATGCTTGATCACCCACAACTGGCAGAGCATGTGATTCAAAGCCAAAAAGCGGATATGGTGGTTATTGGAAGAGGTTTTTTGCGAGACAAGCACTGGGCTCATGCGGCGGCGCAGGCACTTGGCCTATCTCCACAAGTGCCTGAATCGTATCACAGGGCGTATATGTAACAAATATAGGCATGTCTAACATACAAGGGGTTTCTAACGATGATCAAAGGGTACACGGAAAAGTTAACTGGGAATCCTTTGGCAGACGCATATTTGCGTGGTGAAAGTAAGGTGCAGGCACTCTATCACTATAAAGCAGGCGATGCCGCCGATCTTTTGACTCGTGTGAAAGATGTCGATGCTTACTATCAACCAGAGCGCAGGGAATCTCTCGTACAGGCTGTGCGCACGTATGCTGCACGTGTGACAGGTATCACTTCACATACAGAAGCTTTACTTACTAAGCTTGCAGACAGCAATGCGTTGACTGTAGTCACTGGGCAGCAAGCAGGGCTTTTTACGGGTCCGCTTTATACGTTATACAAGGCAGTAACTGCGGTAGCCTATGCCGACTATTATGAAAAATTGCTGAATCGTCCGGTAGTGCCTATTTTTTGGGTTGCGGCGGAAGATCATGATTTTCAAGAAGTGGCAGAAGCTTTTTTTATCAAGGATAATGGCGAACTTTTCCGTTCTCATTTGCGAGAGCAACCGTTTATGCGCACACCTATTGGCTATCACAAAATTACAAACGAAGAAATCCAACGAATTGTCGATGAACTTTCGATCCACCTTCCAGAGGGGATGTATCGCGAAGAACTTGTTGCCGCGATTGCATCATCCTATTTTTCTACTGAAAATATGGTAGACGGATTTGTTCGACTGTTATCTAAATGGCTTCAAGATTATCCAATTCTCTTTGTCAATCCGTTAGATATTCAAATTCGCAAATTAATGAGCGATGCATTTCGCGCGGTCATTGAACGGCCTGTGGATTTTCAGTTGGCGGCAAGACGGGGAGAACAAGCGGTGCGAGAATTAGGATTTGTACCGCAAGTGGCATTGGTTCCCACTCATACGCTTATTTTTACGATTGAGCACGGGAAAAGGAGTGCACTGGATTTTGATCCTGAGACGGGTAATTACACGCTTCGGGATTCAAAACGCAAAATCAGCCAGCAAGAACTGCTTGATCGATTGGAGGAACGTCCGCAGGATTTTTCGGCGGGAGTGTTATTTCGGCCCGTTACTCAAGATTACTTGTTGCCGGTTATTAGTTATGTCGGGGGTGCGGCAGAAATTGCGTACCATGGCATGATGAAGGAAATTTTTATTAAAAGCGGACGTAAAACCCCTCCTTTGCTGTTGCGCCAGCGCGCCTTTTTGCTGACTGGTCAGGTGAATCGGGCGCTTGAGCGTTTTCAAATTAAAGCGGATGATGTGCTTGCGGGCAATTTAGTGTTTGATCGGTTGCTTGAGCAAGAGACGAAGGATTTACAGCAATCGTTGGATACTTTGAAGTCGTGTCTACTTGCAGAACTCGCTGATTTTCAGAATACGTTAGTAGAACTTGATGTGCAACTGCACCGTGCGCTGGCAAAAACGGAGTTTACCATTTCTAATGGGATTGATCGTTTGTCCAATCGCGCACGCAAATCTTTATTGCGAAAAAATCAGGATATTGCTACCTCCGCCCAAGTATTGGAGAGTTGGATTCATCCTAAAGCGAAAGAACAAGAACGAATATTATCACCACTTTCGCCAATTTCTAAATACGGGACATTGTGGCTAAAGGATCTATGGTTTGATACACCGCCTGATTGGGAACAGATTAAGTGTATTACATTAGAATGACACCATTATTTTACATCGATAAAAAAATCCTGTTTTCCGGAAATCGGAAGCAGGATTTTTTTGTTGTGGGGGAGAATAGATAGATATCTGTGGTGTAAAGTGGGTTAAAGTGGGGGAGTTTGGGGAGAGGAGGAGTCGCGTGTGTTCATGGGGGAGTTTCAACACAGCCTAGATGACAAGGCGCGACTTACGGTACCTGCCAAATTTCGTGAAGAACTTGGCTCTGCATTTATTGTGACCAGAGGATTAGATCGCTGTTTATTTGTCTATCCGCGTAACGACTGGGAAGCACTAGAGAACAAAATGCGCGCGATGCCACTGACGAGGTCTGATGCAAGGCAGTTTATCCGCTTTTTTTTCAGTGGAGCAGCAGAGTGTGAGCTTGATAAGCAAGGACGTATCGTGGTGCCCATGAATTTACGTGAGTACGCGTCGATTAACAGGGATTGTGTAGTGATCGGTGTGGGGGCTCGGGTGGAGATTTGGGATCAGGATATTTGGAAAAACTACACTGACGACGTGGCAGATAATTTTAGTGAGTTGGCGGCAAGTTTAGTGGATTTGGATTTTTAGAAGGCAAGTCAGCGGCTTGATGGGAGGAACAGACTGGTGGAAGTGGGTTTTACTCATCAGACGGTGTTATTGCATGAAACGATTGATCTTCTACAAGTACACAATGAGGGCGTGTACGTGGATGGGACACTTGGCGGCGGAGGCCATACACGCGCACTGTTAGACGCTTGTGCACCAAGTGGTCAAGTGGTCGCCATCGATCAGGATCAAACGGCGTTGGATCACGCACAAATTTGGGGTCAACCTTATGGTGATCGATTGCGGATCGTAAAAGGTAATTTTCGCGAATTGCCGCGTATTTTGGACCAATTAGGCATCCAGCGCGTGGATGGTGTCATGTGTGACTTAGGGGTTTCTTCGCCACAATTTGACGAAGGGGAACGTGGTTTTTCCTATCACCAAGAGGCGCTACTTGATATGCGTATGGATGATCAAGCGACAAAAACCGCAAAAGATTTATTGAATCAATGGGATGCAGCGGAACTTACAAAAATTTTTCGTGACTATGGGGAAGAGAAATGGGCTGCCCGTGTAGCAGAGAGAATTGTATTCGCACGAAAACAAAAAATGATCGAAACGACAACAGAATTAGTCGATTTGATCAAGGCGGCCATTCCGGCGGCTGCCAGAAGAACAGGGCCGCACCCTGCTAGACGAATTTTTCAGGCGTTGCGTATTGCAGTGAATGACGAATTAGGTGCATTAGAGCAACTGTTGGCAGATGTTCCCGATTGTTTGAATCCAAGCGGGCGCGTGGCTGTGATTTCATTTCATTCACTAGAAGATCGGATCGTTAAAAAAGCGTTTCAATGGGAGGCGACGGGCTGTATCTGTCCGCCCAGGCTGCCACAGTGCGTTTGTCAACACGTGGCTAGGTTCAAGGTCATCACACGTAAACCAGTGCTTCCGAGCGAGGAAGAAGTGGAAGCAAACCCTAGGGCGCGTTCTGCAAAACTGCGCGTGGCAGAAAAATTATAGAATGTCAACTTTATTAGATAGGAGAAAATGCACATGGCTTCTCAACCATTAAAGCAAGAGAATTATGCACCGCGTTCATTGCCAACACAAGCACCTATTGCTAAGCCTCAAAGGCGCGTTCAAGCTGACCCCGAGGCGGCCATACGCACGAGAGAACGACTGTCTATTTTGGTTACTTTGGCCCTGATTACAATATTTGTATTATTTATTATATCCAGGTACGCTTCTATTATGGTAAATAATTATAATTTAGTGAGTATGACATCTACACTCAACGAACAAACAGCCCAAAATGCGTCACTGCAAGCACAGGTGTCTGAATTGGATTCACCAACTAGAATTTTACATTACGCTGAAAGTACACTTAAAATGACACCAGCTACACCGGTATCTGTGGGAGCGAGCCAGCATTGAAAAAAGCACATAATCGATTTCGGGTGAACTTTATTCGGACAGGTTTGATTGTGCTATTTGTTGGCGTGTTGGGGAGAATTGGTTACGTTCAGTCACATGATCGTTTTATTGGTCCTATCGAGAACCAGGAATGGCAATCAGACAGTGCGATTTTGGCACAGCGTGGAACCATTTATGATGCGTCCGGTGACAAGTTGGCTTTCTCTGTCCCTGCTTATGATATGGATATTGATCTGGCGCTATTACAGACGTTGCCGATGCAAAAATTTCAAGCCTTTTCTGATCAATTGGCTTCATTGACTGGTGCCACCCGCACTTTCATGTGGTCACAATTAAATCGTAAAGATCTTACTTGGTTGCGTCTTAATCCCTATCTGGTGAACGTTAGTTACCCCACCAAACTAGCAGTCCTAAAGTTATTTTCGCAGTATCAAATGGCAAATGCAGTCAATCCTTATCGAACTTTTAAACGTGACTATCCTTCAGGTACATTTGCTGCTCACGTCATCGGTTTTTTGGATCAAACGGGCAATGGAGCCGCAGGTATTGAACTGCAATATAATAATTATTTGGCTGGGAAACAGGGTACTGAATCATTTACACAAGACAACATGGGCAATCCGATCCCATTTCATCCTATTGTGACGAAACCTGTGCAAAATGGTGATAATGTGTATTTGACGATTGATCCAGCAATTGAAAGTTATGCGGATCAGGCGCTATCGTTAATCCAAACGCGTTTCCATCCTGCACATGCTGCTATCATTGTGGCAGATCCCGAAACAGGTGCCATTTTAGCTATGGCCGCTTTGCCGTTTTTTAACCCTAATGATTACTGGAATTACAGTGCGTCTACGCTAGACACGAATTGGGCAATTTCTGCTCCTTTTGAACCTGGAAGCACGTTCAAGGTGGTCACACTGACAGGGGCCCTTGCCACCAATGCGATTAAACTTAATCAAACGTATATGTCGGGTGTGGACTATGTGAATGGGGTTCCTATTTACGACTGGAATCTTTATGGGTGGGGCCGGATTACGTATGACAAGGCGATGATTTATTCCAGTAATGTGGGATTTATTCACATTGGTCAGGCCGAGGGTGTATCTACGCTGTATCATTACATTCACTTGTTTGGGTTGGATCAACCGACAGGAATTGATTTGCCGGGTGAATCATCTTCGATTATTTTTCCGCAGCAAAACTTAAATCCTGTAGATTTTGCGACAATGACGTTCGGCCAAGGGCTTGCCATTACACCGATTCAACAAATTGCTGAATTGGGGGCAGTGGCAAATGGTGGAGAACTCTTAAAACCGTATCTAGTGCAAAAAATAGTAACACCGGACGGGAAAGTGGTATTGAATCGAACGCCGGAAGTGGTGCGCCAAGTGGCATCCCCTGCCGTGATGAAAGAAATAACCAATGTGATGGTTCAGGACGTGGCGGATAACCCTTATGAAACCAATGCATACATTCCAGGCTATAACATCGCAGGCAAAACCGGTACGGCGCAAATTCCTAATCCTAAGGGAGGCGGATATTATAAAAATAAGTATAATCTTTCGTTTATCGGATTTGTTCCTGCGGGGCATCCTAAGTTAGAAATTTATGTAACCGTTAATCAGCCGCACCATACCATTCAATACGGGAATAGTGTCTCCTCTCCCGCAGCGAATTTTGTGTTAGCGAAATCGCTCGCTTATTTGCATATTCCTCCTAGTCAAAAGACACAGGTGGTCATGCCTGCGGCCAGCCAGATTCAGTATGTGATGATGCCCAAAGTGACAGGACTGACGATGAATGAGGCGCAAAAAATTTTGGAACGTGCAGGTTTGCACCCTGTACTCATGCAAGTACAGGGAAGGGTGCTAAACGAGTGGCCAGCCGCAGGGACAGAAGTGATGATGGGCAGTCAACCCACACTTGAAAGTCAATCAACGAATCCGTTAAGTGGTAACGTAAAAGTGCCTAATTTACATGGATTGCCAATGGATGACGTGATCAATGCTTGTTCGGTTCTAGGTTTACAGGTAGCTCCGCAAGGTAGTGGGTATGCGGTACAGCAAAGTGTTAAAAGCGGTCAAATGGTACCTTTGGGTACGGTGATTCAAGTGAAATTCGCTGCTCATTGAACGATATATTCTAATGAGACAGGCGTGTGCATAAAGTGAATGGGACGAGATCATCACAAAGCAGGGGATTGCGATGAGAATTACACCCATTAAAGTGCACAGGCGAATCATCTTAGTATTTGTCGCGTTTTTATGCGTATTTAGCTTACTGGTGGGACGACTGATTCACATTCAGGTCTTGGCGGCTCACTTTTTTATGGAAAAAACAAGCGATCTTATCAGACGTAATATTGCGGTTCCTGCTGCCCGTGGCGCGATTCTTGATAGTAAAGGGGAAACACTGGTGTATACCGCGAGCGCAGCCTCAATCATTGCCGTGCCCGTGCAAATTAAGCATCCGGCACAAACCGCGCAGGCGCTTTATCGGATCATCGGGGGTACGGAGCAGGGGATTGAAAAGTTGCTCACGCAAAAGGCGGCCAAAGTCTACATCAGGCCACGTGGCAGACGACTTGATGAAGCCAAAACGAAGGCGATTCGTGCCCTTAAGTTACCTGGCATTTATTTAACAGAAGAAGGCAAAAGAACGTATCCTTATAGCGATCTTGCGGCACAGGTGCTTGGTGTGACCGGTGGTGAGGGTCAGGGTCTCACGGGGATTGAACTCACCATGAATAACGTGTTGAGTGGAAAAAAGGGCTATATTCAGTATGTATCGAACGCACGCGGTGAGGAAATCCCGGGCACGAATGATGAATATATTCCGCCGACTCCAGGTGAGGATGTAGAGTTGACCATCGATCGGCAAATTCAACAATTTGCGCAAAGGGAAATTCAAAATGTCGTTGCAAAGTATCATCCTGATCATGTGACATTGATTGTTGCCAACCCTAAAAATGGTAAAATGTTAGCGATGGCTAACTATCCAAATTATAACCCTGCTACATGGCAAAGCGCGCCGCCGCAAGTGTATAATCGCAATTTGTCCATCTGGCAGACGTTTGAGCCAGGTTCTACGTTTAAGATCGTCACCTTGGCGGCGGCATTGCAACAAAAAAAGGTATCGTTAAGTGATCGTTTTTATGATCCTGGGTTTTACGAGGTGGCTGGTCATCGTATTCGCTGCTGGAAAGCGGGCGGGCATGGCTCTCAGTCTTATTTGAATGTGGTAGAAAATTCATGCAACCCAGGTTTTGTGCAACTGGGTGAACGTCTAGGCAAAGAACAATTATTTAGCTATATTCGAAATTTTGGTTTTGGCGCAAAAACTGGGATTGCGTTGCCAGGTGAAAGCAAAGGCATACTGTTTCCATTAAAGCGAGTCGGTCCACTGGAACTAGCAACGACTGCGTTTGGTCAAGGGGTGTCAGTCACTCCTATTCAGCAAGTGATGGCAATGAGTGCGATCGCCAATGGCGGGCTATTATTAAAACCCGAAATCGTACAAGACTTGATTAATCCGGCAACTAAAGCGGTCGTCAAGACTTATCCGACGGTCATGGTGAGGCGCGTAATTTCGCCTAGTGTGGCGACAGAAGTAAGGTCAGCGCTTGAGAGTGTGGT